>NZ_JBSFNS010000041.1:0-70392 GCF_053587275.1 Amycolatopsis sp. NPDC003676 | reverse complement strand
GCGCCGCGGACCGCTTTCACCGCGCGGATCGCCGGGCTGAACCTGGTGCCTTCGGCCTATCACGCCGGTCAGCCCCCAAACGCCGGCGCGATCCCGCGTGGTGGGCAAGTGAGCGGTCGGGGCTGGGCGCGGGTCAGGTTGGGTGTTGCGGGGCCGGGCGCGGGTCCAGTTGGGTTTGCCGGGCCGGGCGCGGGTCGAGTTGGGTTTGCGGGGCCGGGCGCGGGTCAGGTTGGGTTTTGCGGGGCTCGGGGGTGGGCTAGTTGGGCGTTGCAGGCTGAGTGGATCGCCTCTTTGATTTGCTCTTCGGTGCGGCCCCAGTCTTGATCCCACTCTTCGTCCAGCATCCAGGCTTGCGCCAGCGGCAGCTTGACGACGCTGTCGGCGTAGTTAGTGCGGACGATGATTGTGTGCAGGTCGTTCAGCAGGGCGCGCTCGGTTAGGCGGCCGTTCAGGAGCATCCGGGCCAAGTGCGTGAAGGCGGCTTGAGCCGCGTCGACCGGGGTCGGGATCGGGGTGTGGCAGTCGGCTAGGGCGGCCCGCTGCACGTCGTTGATTTCTCGTGGTTCGGTGCGGGAGAGGCCTGCCAGGTGGCGTAAGTGTTCGCCGTCTTCTCCCTCGGCTAGCCAGTGGGCTGCCCACAGGGGGAGGTCGTTCGTGGGGGAGAGGTCCAGGGCGATCCAGGCGGCGGCCACGGACGGGGTGGGGATCTCGGCGGGCATGCAGTGAGGATGGCGGGGAGGGGCGTGGCCGGGCGACTGAATTCCGGTCCGGGACTGCCGCTGTGACCTGCTTCGGCGCGGTTGTGGACAATGGGGGTGTGAGCACCGATCCTTCGCCGTCCGAATCCGAGGTCGAGCCGACTGCCGAACCGCCTGAGCAGGAGGCTGCCGAGGAAAGCGCGCCGTTGCCCAAGCGGCGGGTCTGGGTGGTGTTCGCGGTCGCGGCGCTGCTGTGGGCGATCGACCTGATCACGAAGAACCTCGTGGTCGCCAATCTCGAGGGCAAAGAGCCGAAGCCGATCCTCGGCGGGCTCATCTACCTGCAGGTCATCCGCAATCCGGGCGCCGCGTTCTCGATGGCGACCGGCATGACCTGGGTGCTCGCGCTCGTCGCGATCGGCGTCGTCGTCGCGATCGTGTGGATCTCGCGCCGGCTGCGGTCGGTCGGCTGGGCGATCGGCCTCGGGCTCGTGCTCGCCGGCGCGCTCGGCAACCTCACCGACCGGTTCTTCCGCGAACCCGGACCGCTGCGCGGGCACGTCGTGGACTTCATCTCCGCGTTCGCGCCCAACGGGCAGGGCTTCGCGATCTTCAACATCGCCGACTCCGCGATCTGCGTCGGCGGCGCGCTGATCGTCCTGCTGTCCCTGCTCGGCAAGGACTACGACGGCACCACCACTCGCGGCCGCGGCAAGAAGAAGGAATCCGAGTGAGCGCGCGCATGCTGCCCGTCCCCGACGGGCTCGACGGGATGCGCGTCGACGCCGGGCTGGCCAAACTGCTCGGCCTCTCCCGCACCGTCGTCGCGGACCTCGCGGCGGCGGGCGACGTCCTCCTCGACGGCCGTCCGGCGGGCAAATCGGACCGGCTCTCCGCCGGCGGGCTGCTCGAGGTGACGCTGCCGGAACCGGAACGTCCGGCGGAAATCGTCGCGGAGCCGGTCGACGGCATGAAGATCCTGCACGACGACGACGACATCGTGGTGATCTCGAAACCGGTCGGCGTCGCCGTGCACCCCAGCCCCGGCTGGACCGGCCCGACGGTCGTCGGCGGCCTCGCCGCGGCCGGGCTGCGCATCTCGACCTCCGGCGCGGCCGAACGGCAGGGCGTCGTGCACCGGCTCGACGCGGGCACCACCGGGGTGATGGTGGTGGCCAAGAGCGAGCACGCGTACACCGTGCTGAAGCGGGCGTTCAAGGAACGGACCGTCGACAAGGGCTACCACGCCGTCGTGCAGGGCCACCCCGACCCGACGCGCGGCACCATCGACGCCCCGATCGACCGCCATCCGCGGCACGACTACAAGTTCGCGGTCGTCGCGGGCGGACGGCCGAGCGTCACGCACTACGAGGTGGTCGAGGCGTTCCGGGCGGCTTCGCTGGCGCACGTGAAGCTGGAAACCGGGCGCACCCACCAGATCCGCGTGCACTTCTCCGCGCTGCGCCACCCGTGCGCCGGAGACCTGACCTACGGAGCGGACCCGGTCCTGGCCCGGAAGCTCGGCCTGACGCGGCAGTGGCTGCACGCGCGGACGCTGGGTTTCGCGCATCCGGCGGACGGCCGGTGGGTGGAGTTCGAGGCGGAGTATCCGGACGATCTGGCCAGTGCGCTGGAGATCCTGCGGGACGGGAATTAGTCGACGGCCCAGGTCAAGGTGCGCTCGTCCGGTTCCGGCCGGGGACTCCAGCGCACCGAGACCACCCGGGTCGCGGTCGGCAGGACGTAAACGGTGTGCCCGCCGAGCGTCTCGCCCGGCTGTACGCCGATCTTGTGCGGCGGCCGGGACGTCAGCGAAACCGGGGCCTTCGCGACGGTTTCGCCGCTGTCGGTGACTAGCTCGAGGTAATTGTCCGGCAGCGACGCGAACGGAATCGGCCCGCGGTTGGTGATCTCGGTGTGCACGACGACCGCGCGCTCGCCGTCCTCGAGCCGGTAGCCTGCCGCGCCGAAGAGGAAGTCGGCGGGATCCTGGACTTCCAGCAGTTGCACGGAAAGCTGTTCCCCTTCGAGCCCCTGTGACTGCATCGTCTCGCCGATCCGCCCCTGTTTCGCCGGTGCGGCGGCGGGCTTCGGGTCGTCGCCGCGGGCCCAGGAAGCGGTCTGCGGGACGCCCCACGTGCTGACGGCGGGGTCCGGGTGCGGTCCGGACTGTCCATTGTAGGCGTTCGCGGGCATTCCGGTCTGTGCGGGGGAATACGCGCCGGACATCCCGGGGATCCCGTTGGGGCCAGGGGGATACGCGCCCGAAATCCCGGCCGGTCCGGGGGCATACGCACCGGACACTCCCGGTGCGGCGCCGGGAAACCCGGGCGGGTAGGCGCCGGTAGTCCCGGGGCCGGGCATGCCGTGCTGGCCCGGCGAACCTGGTCCGGTCGCGGGGATCCCAGCCTGCCCGGGCGGATACGCGCCGGAGGTTCCCGGTCCGGGCATGCCGTGCTGGCCCGGCGGATGCGGGCCGGAATGTCCCGGCATCCCGGCCGAGTCGGCTATCCCGGACGGCCCGGGCGGGTGCGGACCGGACGCCCCAGGGGAGCCGCCCGGCATCCCCGGAGGCGGCACCATCCCGCCCGAAGCCGGAATTCCGGACGACGCCGGGCCGTTCGGCATCGGCGCCGCGGGCGGACCGGAGGGCGCGGCAGGGCCGGACGGCATCGAGCCTGGCGCGGGACCGGAGGGCAGGGAACCTGGCGCTGAAGCGGGGCCGGAGGGCATGGAGCCTGGTGCTGAAGCGGGGCCAGACGGCATGGAGCCTGGTGCCGGAGCGGGGCCGGACGGCATCGAGCCGGGCAGGCGGGAAGCCCCCTGCATCGGCGCGGCGGGGAACGGCACCGACCCCGGCCCGCCGCCCGGATACCCCGGAGCCTGCGGACGCTGCCACGACGCCTGCGCCCCCGAAATCGCCGCACGAAGCCCTTGCGGGTCGCTTTCGACCCCGACCAGCAGCGGCAATCCGCTGCCGGACAGCGCGACCAGCCGGTAGGCGACCTCCCGCGGATCCATCCCGACCTTCGCCGCCAGCTCGTGCACAGCACCCTTGCCCAGCTCGGCGAGCGCGGCGAGCAGGCGGATGTCGGCGGGATCGGTCACGGCCACTCCGGCAACGCTACCGCCTCGCCCGCCGGACCCGGCCGCACCACCGCGCCCGGCGTGCCCCGCGCGACCGCGGCGGGCGGCGGAGCACGGGTGGTCCGGGGAATCTGGCGGGTCGTGCCTGTGAGGAGCGGCCGCCGCGGAACCGGCGTTCCGCGCCCGCCCGCCTCGCGTTCCGCCCCGGCCACGACGGAGGCAACGGTCCGAGCCCGGCACGCAGAACCGGCCCCCGCGACGGACCGCGGGACACCGGGTCGCCCGCTGCCCAATCACCCGCTGCCCAGCCGCCTGACCAGCTCCTCCCGCAACGCCCCAGGTTCCACGGCCCGGAACGTTCCTGCGCCCGGAAGAAGGCCGTCGGCCCCGGACACGGGCGTCGCGGCCGCCGTCTCGATTAGGGTCGGAATCGCACCTTCTCCGCCTACCCTGGGGGTCCACGCCGATGTCCGTCGTTTCCGATCTCGCCGACGAGCTCGTCGAGGCGTCGTTCGACCACGAACCGCTCGACGCCGCCATTCTCGGCATCCGGCCGGACGCGCCGGGGCTCGGCGATCCGTCGGCCGCGGCGGAGGCGGCGTTCCGCGAGAAGATCACCAGCATCCGGGAGCGTGCCGAGGCGATCGACCCGGCCGGGCTCGAAGAAGCCGATCGCGTCACCCGCGACGTCCTGCTCAGCTCCGTCGACGGAAACCTCGACCGGATGGACAGCCGGGTCGTCGACTTCACCGTCACCGACCTCTTCGTCGGCCCCGCCTCCGGGCTCCTGTCCACGCTGCCGATGGTCACCGTCACCGCCGAAACCGCGGAGGCGCATCTCGGGCGGCTCGCCGAAATCCCCGAGTACCTCCGCGCCGTCGCGCAACGCCACCGCGACGGGATCGCCGCCGGTCTCCTGCCGATCGAACGCCTGGTCAAGGCCGCGATCGCGCACCTCGACCGCTACCTGGCCGAGCCCGAGAACGACCCGCTGCTGCGCCAGCCCGCCCCGGACGAGGACTTCGCCGCTCGCCGTCAGCAGGTCCTCAGCGAGGTCGCCCGGCCGGGCTTCCGCGAGTACCGCGACTTCCTCGAAGCCGAGGTCCTCCCGCACGGCCGCCCGGACGACAAGGGCGGCGTCTCCTGGCTGCCCGGCGGCGGCGAGATCTACGCCCGTCTCGCCCGCACTCACACCACCAGCAACCGCACCCCGCAGGAGCTGCACGACACCGGTCTCGCGGTGATCGCCGGCCAGGTCGAGCAGTACCAGGCCCTCGGCGAGCGCGTGTTCGGCACCCGCGAGCTGCCGGAGATCTTCGAGCGGCTGCGCACCGACCCGAAGCTCCGCTGGACGAGCGCCGAAGACCTCCTCGAAACCGCCCGCACGGCGATTTCCCGCGCCGAGGCCGAGGCGCCGAACTGGTTCGGCCGCATCCCGCGGCACCCGTGGACGGTCGAGGCGGTGCCGGAGGATTCCGCGCCCGGCGCGCCTCCGGCGTACTACATGCCGCCCGCCGCCGACGGGTCCCGGCCGGGCGTCTACTTCGCCAACACCCACCAGGCCACCGAGCGGTTCCGGCACACCGCCGAGGTCATCGCGTTCCACGAGGCGATCCCGGGCCACCACTTCCAGCTCAGCACCGCGCTCGACCTCGCCGAGCTGCCGCTGCTGCGCCGCATCGGGAACTTCACCGCGTACGCCGAGGGCTGGGGTCTCTACACCGAGCGCCTCGCCGACGAAATGGGCCTGTACTCCGACGACGTGTCGCTGCTCGGCATGCTGACGATGGAGTCGATGCGGGCCGGACGGCTGGTCGTCGACACCGGCCTGCACGCGCTCGGCTGGAGCCGGCAGCAGGCGGTCGACTACCTGCTGGAGCACACGCCGATGGCGCAGGTCGAAATCGAGTCCGAGGTCGACCGGTACCTCGGCTTCCCGGGCCAGGCGCTCGCGTACATGGTGGGACGGCTGGAAATCGAGCGGCTGCGCGAGCAGGCCGAACAGCGGCTCGGCAGCCGCTTCGACATCAAGGCGTTCCACGACACGATCCTCTCCGGCGGCTCCCTGCCGCTGTCGGTGCTGGACGCCGTGGTCACCGAGTGGGTGGCTGGCCACGGCGACACCGTCCTCGGCTTGGCCGACGAGCTGGTCGAGCTGAGCTTCGAAGCGGAACCGCTGGAGCGGACCGTTCTCGGGCTCCCCGGCGACCACGCCAAGCTCGGCGACCCGAGCCTCGCCGCGGCCGAGCGCCACCGGGCCGGGTACGCCGCTATCGCCGAGCGCGCCGACGCGATCGATCCGGCCGGGCTGAGCGCGTCCGAGGTCATCACCCGCGAGGTGGTGCGGTCGCACGCCCGCGGCGCGATCGACACGATCGACTCGCGGCTGTCCGGCTTCGCGGTGAGCGACGGCTTCAGCGCGCCCGCGCTGCACCTGGTCACCATCCTCCCCGCGCTGGTCCCGGACGACGCGGACAAGGCCCGCGACTACCTCGCCCGGCTGGCGGCGGTCGGCGGCTACCTCGACGCGGTGATCGAGGCCCAGCGGACGACGGTCGCGGACGGGTTCGCGCCGCCGGACTTCCTGGTGCGCATCGGGATCGAGTACGTCGAGCGATACCTCGCGAACGAGGAGGGCGACCCGTTCCGCGTCACGCCGACGGTCGAGGTCGAGGGCTTCGCCGCGGAGCGAGACCGGCTGCTCGCCGAGGTCGTGCGGCCCGCGTACCGGCGCTACCGCGACTTCCTCGCCGAGCACGTGCTGCCGGTTTCGAAGACGGACAGCCAGCCGGGCATCGGCCATCTCCCGGGCGGGCTGGAGAAGTACCAGGGCCTGATCCGCGTGCACACCACCACCGACCGCACGGCGCGGGAACTGCACGACACCGGTCTGCGGATGGGCGAAAAACTGGCCGAGGAATACCGCGAGCTGGGCGCCCGCGTGTTCGGCACCGGGGAGCTGGCGGAGATCTTCGACCGCCTCCGCACCGACCCGGAGCAGCGCTGGCGCGACGGCGAGGAGCTGCTGGAAGGCGCGCGGGCGGCCATTGTCCGGGCGGAAGCCGTCGCCCCGCAATGGTTCTCCCGGGTTCCGGACGCGAAGTGCGAGGTCGAGCCGGTCCCGGAGGCGGACGCGGCGAGCGGCACCATCGCCTACTACCTGCAGGCCGCGTTCGACGGTTCCCGGCCCGGCACGTACTACGCCAACACCTACGAGGCGAATTCGCGGCCGCGCTTCACCAGCGAGGCGATCGCGTTCCACGAAGCCGTTCCGGGACACCACTTCCAGCTCACCTTCGCGCAGGAGCTCACCGATCTGCCGCTGCTGCGCCGGATCGCGCCGTTCAACGCCTACATCGAGGGCTGGGGCTTGTACGCGGAGCGTCTCGCCGACGAGATGGGCCTGTACTCCGACGACATCGCCCGCTTCGGCATGCTCGCCCAGGACTCGATGCGGGCCGGCCGGCTCGTGGTCGACACCGGGCTGCACGCGCTGGGCTGGAGCCGCCAGCAGGCGGTCGACTACCTCGTCGAGTACACGCCGATGGCGAAGATGGAGATCGAGGCGGAGATCGACAGGTACGTCGCGAATCCGGGCCAGGCGCTGAGCTACATGGTGGGACGGCTGGAAATCCAGCGCGTTCGCGCCGAGGCCGAAAAGGCGCTCGGCGACCGGTTCGACATCCGCGCGTTCCACGACGTCATCCTGGGCAACGGAATTCTCCCGCTGTCCGCTTTGGACACTGTGGTCGGCGCGTGGATCGCGGAGGTTTCCGCGTGACCTGGCTCGACCTTCCGGACGGCACCCTCTTCGGTCTCGACAACCTGCCCTACGGCGTCTTCTCGCACGGCGAGCGGACCCGCCGGGCCGGTGTCGCGATCGGAGACCAGGTGCTCGACCTGAGCGCGGCGGCCGAGGGGGAGTCCTTCGGCCGCCTGCTCGGCGCGGGCGTGCTGAACCCGTTGCTCGCCGCCGGCCCGGACGTTTGGGCCGACGTGCGGGCGCGGGTCCGCGAATGGCTCAGCGAGCCGCGCCACGCCGACCGGATCCGGCCGCATCTGGTGCCCCGCAACGAAATCACGAGCCATCTGCCGGTGGAGGTCGCGGACTACGTCGACTTCTACTCCAGCGAGCAGCACGCGCTCAACGCCAGCCGGGTCTTCAGCGGCGGGGACGATCTGGTGCCGCCCAACTGGAAACACCTGCCGATCGGGTACCACGGCCGCGCGGGCACGGTCGTCGCGTCGGGCACGCCGGTGATTCGCCCGGCGGGACAACGGAAACCGCGCAAGGCGGCCGAACCGTCGTTCGGCAGCTCCACACTCCTCGACTTCGAGGCCGAGGTCGGCTTCGTCGTCGGCGTGGGATCCGAACTGGGCGCTCCGGTGCCGATCGACGAGTTCCCGCGCCACGTGTTCGGCGTCTGCCTGGTCAACGACTGGTCGGCGCGCGACCTGCAGGGCTGGGAAATGCAGCCGCTCGGGCCGTTCCTCGGCAAATCGTTCGCGACGTCGATGTCGCCGTGGCTGGTCCCGCTCGCCGCGCTGGAGCACGCCCGGGTGCCGCAGCCCGCGCAGGACCCGGAGCCGTTCGAGTACCTGCGCGGCGGCGAGTCGTGGAGTCTCGACCTGGCGCTGGAGATCCGGATCAACGGCCACCTCGTGTCGAGCCCGCCGTTCGCCACGCAGTACTGGACGGCCGCGCAGCAGCTCGCGCACCTCACGGTGAACGGCGCGAGCCTGCGCACCGGCGATCTGTACGCGTCCGGCACGGTCACCGGCCCGGCGAAGGACCAGCGCGGGTCGCTGCTGGAGCTGAGCTGGGGCGGTCGCGAACCGCTCGCGGTCGGCGAGGAGACCCGTGCCTTCCTGGAGGACGGCGACGAGGTCGTCATCACCGCCTCCGCCCCTGGTCCAGACGGTGCCCGGATCGGGTTCGGCGACGTGCGCGGGACGGTGGCTCCCGCTGTGGTGTGACCCACGCCGTAGCGTCGGCACTCGAGCGGCCGCATAATGAGCAAACGCTTAGTCACAGTCGACCGGCACGGGAATGAGGGATCGATGAGGATCGGCACCGGCGTCAGCTACTCGGGCGGGTTCGCCGAAAGCGTCGCGGACATCGTGGAGCTGGAGCGGGTCGGGCTCGACATCGTGTTCGTCCCCGAGGCCTACAGCTTCGACGCGGTGAGCCAGCTCGGCTACCTCGCCGCGAAGACCGAGCGCGTCGGCCTGATGTCGGGCATCTTCCAGATCTACACCCGCACGCCGAGCCTCACCGCGATGACCGCGGCCGGGCTGGACTTCGTGTCCGACGGCCGCTTCACGCTCGGTCTCGGCGCGTCCGGCCCGCAGGTCATCGAGGGTTTCCACGGCGTGAAGTACGACGCGCCGATCGGCCGCACCCGCGAGATCATCGAGATCTGCCGCCAGGTGTGGAAGCGCGAGCGCGTCGTGCACGACGGCAAGCACTACACGATCCCGCTGCCCGCCGACCAGGGAACCGGCCTCGGCAAGCCGCTCAAGCTGATCAACCACCCGGTGCGCGAGCGGATCCCGGTGGTGCTCGCCGCGCTCGGGCCGAAGAACGTCGCGCTCGCCGCCGAGGTCGCCGAGGGCTGGCAGCCGATCTTCTTCCACCCGGAGAAGGCCGCCGACGTCTGGGGCGCCTCGCTGGCCGAGGGCAAGGCCAAGCGCGACCCGGAGCTGGGCGAGCTGGACGTGTTCGCCGCGCCGCCGCTGGCGATCGGGGACGACGTCGAGGGCCTGCTCGACTGGGTGCGTCCGGTGTTCGCGCTGTACATCGGCGGGATGGGCGCGCGCGGCAAGAACTTCTACAACACGCTGGCCTGCAACTACGGCTACGAGGCCGAGGCGAAGAAGATCCAGGACCTGTACCTCGACGGCAAGAAGGAAGAAGCCGCCGCGGCGGTCCCGACGGAGCTGCTGCGCGCCACCTCGCTGGTCGGTCCGGCGGGGTATGTGAAGGAGCGGCTGGCGGCGTTCAAGGAGGCCGGGGCGACGACGCTGGCGGTCAACCCGCTGCAGCCCGGACGCGAGGCGCGAGTGGCCGCCGTCGCCAAGCTGAAAGAGCTGCTCGGATAGGTCCGGTATGATGCGGGCCACTGGGGTGTGAAAAAACCGCACCCCGGGGTCGATGCCGCCGTCGAAATGCCGTCAACTCTCCGCGCGGGGCGCGAATTCGAGAGTAAGAACGGGTTCAACGGGGAATCCGGGCGGGGCGAAAGCGAGGTAGGCCGGGCTGTGCGCAGAATCGAAGGATCCGCCGCCGCGGTGCTGGACGTGGGTTCGTTCAGTGCCCGGCTTGTCGTGCTCGAACCCGGCGGATCCCCGATCGACCCGGTCCTGACGCACCAGACCCGGCTGCGGCTCGACCGCGAACTCGACGACGACGGACGGCTCAGCGAATGCGGCATCGCGGCTATTGCGAAGGCCGTTTCCAGCGGGATGGAATTCGCTCGCGAGCACGGTGTCAAGGACGTGTTTCCGCTGGCCACGTCGTCAATCCGGGACGCGGTCAACTCTCGTGACGCAGTCCGGGAGGTGGCCCGCGAAACCGGTGTCGAGCTGCGGTTCCTCTCCGGCCGTCGCGAGGCGGAACTGACGTACGTCGGCGCGCGCCGCTGGTACGGCGCGTCCGGCGGCCCGCTGCTGGCGCTCGACATCGGCGGCGGCACGGTCGAGCTGTCCGCCGGAGCTGGTGAACAAGCGACATTCGCGCGGTCGCTGCCTCTGGGCGCCCGGTCGGTCACGCGCGACTGGCTGCCCGCCGAACCGCCGGTGCGCAGCAAGCAAGTGCGTGCGCTGCGTGACCACGTGCTGGAGGAAGTCTCCGCCGCTTTGGGCGACGTGCAGGCCGAACTGGCCGATCACCGGGTGGTCGGCTGTTCGAAGGTGCTGCGCCAACTGGCCCGGCTGGCGGGCGACCGCCCAGGCAAGGCCCGCGAACTGCACCTGGACGACGTGCGCGCGTGGATCCCGCGACTGTCGGCGATGCCCTTCGCGCGGCGGGCGCAGCTGCCGGGGATCTCGCGGCAGCGAGCCCAGCAGGCACTCGGCGGCGCGGTGGTCGCGGAGGCGCTGCTGACGGTCGCGGGCGGAAAGCTGACGATCTGCCCGTGGTCGACGCGAGACGGGCTCCTGCTGACGTTGCTGGACCAGCTCACGGACGCGACCGGTAAGCAACGATCGCGTCCGGCCGCGTGAACTCCCTGGTGCGAGGGCGGTAAACCGGGTATCCCGGAACCATGACCCCGCGCAGCGAATTCCACCCCCGCGACCGGTCCGAGGACGACGAAGAGGACTCGCCGTTCCCCGCGCGCCGCAAACGCGAACTGCCGGACGCGGACGAGCTGCCCGGCGAGGTGGCCAACGCGCCGGGACCGGACCTGAGCCCTTCGCGGACGGATGAGGTGCCTCGGGTGCCGGGGACGGACGACGCGCCGTCGTGAGTGGCGATGCCGGTTAGCGCGGACACCGGGCTGGCTGCCTGCGGTGGCGAGCGCCCCAATGTGGCATTGGGTGCGGCGGATGCACCCAATGTGGCGTTCGGTGCGTTGAGCGCACCCAATGCCACATTGGGGCGCAAGACCGCGCACAACCCGAACCCGCAGAGCTCCTCGGCCCACGAATGCTGAGCCTGCGCTCTCGCTCGGCGAAGCTTCCGCTCGGCCTGGTTCTCATGAGTGGCGATGCCGGTTCTAACCGGCATCGCCGCGCACGAGTCAGCTGCGGTCGAACTGCCGCACCTTCGACGCGTCCCGTCGCGCCGGCGCCCGCCCAATGGGCTGGACCGGCGCGGGGCCGGGATCCAGCTTCGGGATCGGCAACTCGACCGCCTCCGAGGTCACGGTGAACCGCTCGCCATGGTGGATCAGGTCCAGCGGCGGCCCGCTCAGCACCCGGTACGTCGCCGCGCCGTGCCGGATCGACACCTGGAACCGGGTTTCGCGGAAGGCGAGACGGAAGGTGAGGCCGCCGAGTTCGTCCGGCAGCCGCGGCGCGAACGACAGCTGGCCGCCGTAGTCGCGCAGGCCGCCGAATCCGGCCACTGCGGCCTGCCAGGCACCGGCCAGCGATGCCATGTGCAGGCCGTTGCGGACGTTGTTGTGCACGTCGTGCAGATCGGTCAGCGCGGCCTCGGCGAGGTAGTCGTACGCGAGCTGAAGGTGCCCGACCTCGGCCGCGATCACCGCCTGCGTGCCTGCGGACAGTGAAGAATCCCGGACGGTCCGCGCTTCGTAATAGGCGAAGTCGCGGGCTTTTTCCTCCGGGCTGAACGAATCGCCGCACAGGTGCAGGGCCAGCACGAGGTCGGCCTGCTTCACGACCTGCTTGCGGTACAGGTCGAAGTACGGGTAGTTCAGCAGCAGCGGGTAGAAATCCTCGTCGGTGGCGGCGAAATCCCACTCGTCGTGCTGCAGGAAGCCTTCCGACTGCGGGTGCACGCCGAGTTCCTGGTCGTACGGCAGCGCCATCGCCTCCGCCGCGGCGCGCCAGGAATCGATCTCGGGAGTGTCCACTTCGAACTGCGCGGCGATGTCCGGATGCCGACGGCACACGTCGGCCGCGGCGAGCAAGTTCTTGCGCGCCATCAGGTTCGTGTAGACGTTGTTGTCCGCCACCGCGGAGTACTCGTCGGGTCCGGTGACACCGTCGATGCGGAAGTGCCCGTGGTGGTCGAAATGCCCGAGAGACGCCCACAGTCGCGCCGTTTCCAGCAGCAGTTCCGCGCCGCAGGTGCGCTCGAAATGCTCGTCCTGGGTGGCGTTCACGTACCGCACGACGGCGTCGGCGATGTCCGCGCTGACGTGGAACGCCGCGGTGCCCGCCGGCCAGTACGCCGAGCATTCGGCGCCGTTGATGGACCGCCACGGGAAAGCCGCGCCGCGCAAGCCGAGTTGGGTCGCGCGTTCTCTCGCTTTGTCTATTGTGGAGTGTCGCCAGCCGAGGGCGTCACGGGCGGCGTCCGGCATCGTGTACGTCAGCACCGGCAGCACGAACGTCTCGCTGTCCCAGAACGCGTGCCCGTCGTATCCCGGCCCGGTGAGGCCTTTTCCGGCGATAGCACGGGTTTCGCCGCGGGCTCCGGCCTGCAGCAGATGGAAAAGCGCGAACCGGACGGCCTGCTGGAGTTCCGGGTCGCCGTCGATTTCGATGTCCGAAGTGGCCCAGAAGTCGTCGAGGAACTGGCGCTGTTCAGCGGCCAGGCCCTTCCAGCCGGTCTGCCGGGCACCGGCGAGCGCGGCTTCGACCTGCGCGCGCAAGGCAGGCGCGGAGCGTTGCGCGGACCAGCCGTAGGCGAGGAATTTGGTGACCCGCAGCCGTCCGCCCTTGGGCACGTCGACCGCGGCGGTGAGCCGGGCGAGGTCCTCCTCGGCGTGGATGCGGGTGCGCAGGCCGTCGTCGACCTCGATTTTGTGGTCCATCGCGGCGGCGACCCGCAGCCCGGACATCCGGGTCTGGTGCACGAGGACAGCCTGGTAGCCCGCGGCGTGGCTGAACTCGCCGACCAGCGGCGCGTCGAGCGCGGCGGCGACGCGCGGGTCGCGGGTGTCGGACTCGACCGGCTCGTTCGCCAGCAGGTCGGACTGGACGACGAGCTGCAGGTCCTCGTCGAGCGGTTCGACCTCGTAGCGGATCGCGGCGACCGCTCGCTGGGTGAAGGAAACCAGCCGTTCGGTGGTCACCCGCACGCGCCGTCCGGTGGGGGAGGACCATTCGGTGACGCGGCGCAGCGTGCCCCGGCGGAAGTCGAGCACGCGGTCGTGCGCGGTCGCGATGCCGTAGCGCATGTCCAGCGGCTCGTCCTCGACCAGCAGCCGGATGATCTTGCCGTCCGTCACGTTGACGACGGTCTGGCCTTCCTCCGGGTAGCCGTAACCGCCCTCGGCGTAGGGGAGTTCGTGCTGTTCGTAGAACCCGTTGAGGTAGGTGCCGGGCAGCCCGCGCGGTTCGCCTTCCTCGAGGGTGCCGCGCAGTCCGATGTGTCCGTTCGACACCGCGAAGGCGGATTCGGTGCGCTGCAACGCATCCACGTCGAGACCGCGCCAGCGCAGCTCCCACGGGGAGCATTCGTAACCGAGTTCCGTCACTTGTCCTCCAGCAGGTCGGCGAGGTCGTCCACCACGACGTCGGCGCCGTGCGCGCGCAATGCGTCTGCCTGGTTCTCGCGGTTCACGCCCACGACGTAACCGAAACCGCCGGCTTTGCCCGCTTGGACGCCGGATTGTGCGTCCTCGAACACCGCGGCCTGCTTCGGGTCCACGCCGAGTTCCTTGGCCCCGGCCAGGAAGGAATCGGGCGCGGGCTTGCCTTTCAGGTGATCGCGACGGATGACCAGGCCGTCGACTCGGGCTTCCACGAAGCGGGACAGGTCGGCTGCGTCGAGGACCTTGGCGCCGTTCGCCGACGAGGTCACCACGGCGATCCGCAGCCCGGCACGCTTCGCTTCTTCCAGGTAGCGCACGGACCCGGGATACGGGTTTACGCCGCGTTCGTCGATGATCTTCAGGACGAGTTCGTTCTTGCGGTTGCCGATGCCGTTCACGGTCGGCGCGTCGACGGCGTCGTCCGGGGTGCCCTCGGGGAGCTCGATTCCGCGCGAGCGAAGGAATTCCCGTACGCCGTCGGCCCTCGGGCGGCCGTCTACGTAGGTCGCGTAGTCGGCGTCGGTGAACTCCTGGAAGTTCGCGGCGTCCCGGGAGCGCAGGTATTCGTCGAACGTCCGTTTCCACGCCTCGCGGTGGAGCACGGCCGTCCCGGTCAGTACGCCGTCCAGGTCGAAGAGGCAGGCGGTGATGGTGTCGGGCAGTCCGATCATGCCTGCAACGTACCGGTCCCGGGTGACATTCGCGGGCCGCGGCGCGACGTTTACCGAGCGTCAGGCGGCGCCTACGCGGCGGTCGAACACCAGTCGTTCCGCCGCCCGCAGGCCGACGCTGATCGCGCCGGTGAGGACGCCGTCGTCGCCGAGTTCGCCTTGCACCACAGTCGTTGTGAGCGGGGTGAACGCGCGGAGCGCCCGGTCGATCGGTTCCAGCAGCAGATCCGCCGCCGTCCCGACTCCGCCGCCCAGGACGATCAGCTCCGGGTCGATCACCGCGGCCACCGAAGCGACGGTGTACGCGAGCCGGTCTGCTTCCTCGGACACCGCGCGTTGCGCCAATTCGTCACCCTCGCGGGCGAGGCGGAAGACTTCGCGCGCCGATCGCGCTGTGCCCAGGCCAAGTTCGCGTGCGCCGCGGACCACCGATTGGGCGGCGGTGGCCTCCTCCAGGTGTCCGCGTGCGGGCGGTTCGCCGGGCTCGTCGGCGACATGCGTACGGCCGTAAGGCAGGTAGCCGATTTCGCCCGCCGCGCCGGTGGCACCGCGGAAAACCCGGCCGTCGACCATCAAGCCCATGCCGACACCGGTGCCGATGGTGATGCAGCCGACCACCGAAGCTCCGCGCGCGGCGCCGCTTTCCCATTCGCCGACCGCGGTGAGGTTCGCGTCGTTCTCCACCACCAGTTCCGGCCCGAGCACCTGCTCCAGGTCGTCGAGCAGCCCCGGACGGCCCCAGCCGGGCAGGTTCGGCGCGTGCCGGAAACAGCGTTTGACCGGGTCCGCGACGCCGGGGGAGCCCAGCACGCGGACCACGATGTCGTCGTTCGTCAGGCCCGCCTCGGCCACGATGTCCGTCGCCAGCTTGCCCAGCGCGGAGATCAGCGCGCTGCCGGAGCGGGCCGTGTTGCGGACGTCGCGCCGGGCCACCGTGGTGCGGCCCAGATCGGCGACCGCGACCCGGATGTGCTCGCGGCCGATGTCCAGGCCCAGCACGTACCCCGCGGTCGGGTCCGCCTCGTAGAGCACCGCCGAGCGGCCGGTGCCGGTGGACGTGTGCCCGGTCGCGCGCGCGAGCCCGGCGGCCTCCAGCGCCAGCAGAGCCTGGCTCACCGTGGGCTTCGACAGCCCGGTGTCCTTCGCCACCTGCGGCCGCGTCGCGGGCCCGCCGCGGCGCAACAGGTCGAGCACCGCCCGCTGGTTGATCATGCGCATCCCGGCCGGGGTGCCGACCGGTGGTGTACCCGACCCTGCCACCTGCTGAGTTTCCTTCCCGTTCGGACTTCCGTCCTGCCACGGTAACCGGATTCGCCCCGCTTTGGCAGGAAAGTTTCTTTTCTTCCGGCTCGGGAGGGCAGGCGGACGGCTCGGTCCCGACGATACGGGCTCGGCGGACGGAACCCGGGAGGGCACGCAGAGTTTGCCGTCCGCTGGTTGACCGGATCAGGCGTCGGGCAGCCAGTTGCCGTGAAACCCGGCTGGCACGCGGCCCGGCAGATGGACCGTCGCGACCGGGGCCGCTTCGATGTCCTGCGCGTCGAGCACCACCAGGTCGCTGCGGTCGTTCGGTCCGTCGTAGACGTAGGCGAGCAGCCAGCCCGCGCCGTCCGGACGGTCGTCTGCCGGAACGAACACCGCCTCGCCGGGGATGTGTCCTTCCGGGAACAGATGCTCGCGCGCGGCGTTGGTGTGCAGGTCATAGCGGCGGAGCACGAGCGGACCCTTCGGACCGTGCGATCCGGTGACGTGCCCGAAACGGGCGTCGAGCCCGGCGAGCCGGTCGTCGATGCGGGGGAAGTCGCCGTCGCGGTCGTCGAGCAGATCCTCGGTCACCGTGCCCGCGCGCGGGTCGATCGTCCACCGCCACAGCACGCCCTTCGGATCCGGGATGCCCGGCTTGGACAGATGCTCGTACCGCACGACGTGCACCACGATCCGGCCGTCGGCGGTGTCGTGCGCGTTGAGGGTGTGGAAGACGTAGCAGGGGTCGATCTCGAACCAGCGCACGCCGTCCTCCGGGCGCTCGCGGCTGAGCAGGCCGAGGCGCGCGCCGTACGTGTCGCTCCAGCGGAACGGCATGCCGCCGTCGGTTCCGTGCTCGAACACCACCGGCAGGTCGAAGAACACGACGTGCCGCCGGGTGAGCGCGAAGTCGTGCATCATCGTCAGGCCGGGCACGTCGATCGGCTGCCGCAGCACGAGTTCTCCGGCGGCGTTGGCACGGTAGTAGCTCACGTGCGGGGCGGTGATGCTCCCGTAGCCGAAGAAATGCAGTTCGCCGGTTTCCGGGCAGATCTTGGGATGCGCGGTCATCGAATCGGCGAGCTTGCCGCCGAAATCGTAGACGCCGACGGTGTCGAGATCCGTGGTGATTTCGTACGGCAGCGAGGATTCCACGAGCGCGAGCGTGCGTCCCGCGTGATTGACGACGTGGGTGTTGGCGACGCTCCATCTCAGGTTTCGCGTTCCGTCGGCGTTGTAGAGCGCCGGATTCGGGATGTCGAAGCTTTCGGTGCGCACCCAGCGGTTGCGGTACCAAGCCGCGCGGCCGTTTTCGAGCCGGACGCCGTGCACCATTCCGTCGCCGGTGAACCAATGCGCGCTGTCCTGTCGCGGGTTCGGACCGTTGCGCAGGTACCAGCCGTTGAGTTCCGGCGGCAACGCTCCGGTGACGGGCAGGTCGTAGGCGGTGAGTTCGTCGTGGACGGGGGCGTAATGGCCTTTGAGGTGGAAATCAGTGGTGGTCATTGATTCGCTTTCTGGGCGCGGGCCCGGACGATGCGCGGGTAGCGAATGGTGAATGCGATCGGGATCGCGAAGCCGAGCACCTTGATGATGATCAAACCGACAGTGGCGTGCGGTGCGGAATGCAGCAGAACGGCTTCGGCGATCCCGGCGACCGTGAAGCTGGCCGCCCACACTGCGGTGATAACGACATTGACCCGGCGAAACACAGCGGTGGCGGCGATTTCCGGCGGAACCATGGTTTTCGCGATCCCGAGCGTGAACGGCCGTTTCGCGGCGAGCGAACCCCAGGCGGTGACCGCCAGCCAGAGATCGGTAAGCGCGCCGACGTAATCCCTGAGCGGCGAGGCCGGATCGCTGAACGACCAGATCGAGAGCGCCGCGAAGAAGACGACCGCGGAGACCTCGATGAACAGCGTGTCCCAGCCCTTGCCGCGCCGGCGTTCCAGCACAAGGAGTCCGCCCGCGAGCACCAATCCGGTCAGTCCGGACCACCGCCAGTCGGCCTGCGTGGACACGACCGCGAAGGCGATCCACGGAAGGAAACTCTTCAGGTAGTTCATCGGTGCCCCTCGCTCACGTTCCTGTGCTGACATGTCAAAGCTAGAAGGTCCTGGCTGGACATGTCAATAGTGGAAGGTAAGGTGAGGGCATGACCTTGCGACACGCGGTGCTGGGGCTGCTCGCCAGCGCTCCCGGAAGCGGCTACGACCTGCTGAAACGCTTCGAAACGGCGATGTCGAGCGTCTGGACGGCCACGCAGAGCCAGCTGTACGGGGAACTGGGCAAGCTGGAGAGCGCGGACTTGATCGAGGTGTCCGCCGAGGGGCCGCGCGGGCGCAAGGAGTACGCGATCACCGACGCAGGACGGTCGGAATTGCGGAAGTGGCTGCTGGAGGAGCGGCCGCCTGCTGCGCGGCGGAACGAGATGCTGCTGCGGGTGTACTTCCTGGGCGAGGTCACGCCGGAGGAGGCGCGGGGGTTCCTTGGCCGGCACGGCGCCTTCGCGAAGGGACTGGTCGACGAGCTGGCGGCGCTGGAAGCCTCGGTCGATTGGGATGACAGCGATCCGTCGCTTTACGGCCGCCTGGCTCTGGAGTGGGGCAAGCGATACGCGGCGATGGAACGGGATTGGGCGAAGTGGGCGGCGGAGACGATCCGCACGGCCCGGGGCTGATCATGACCGGCAACCCGGCCAGCCACTGCGGCGACGATGCCGTTTTCGCGGCCGACCTTCAGGAGGAGGGCGAGCCGGAAGCCGAGTTCAATCCCGGCATCGCCACCCGGTTCCCGCGCAAGAACGCGGCCGCCGGAGTGCTCGCCCGCGACGAACACGGTCGAATCCTGTTCGTCTCTCCGACCTACAAGCCGTTCCTGGAGATTCCGGGCGGCTTGGTGGAAGACGACGAGTCACCGCTGGCGGCGTGCCGTCGCGAGGTCCGCGAAGAACTCGGCATCGACGTGCCGGTCGGACGCCTGCTCGTCGTCGATTGGCTGCCCACGCACGGCGTCTGGCGGGACAGCCTGCAGTTCATTTTCGACGGCGGTGTGCTGAGCCGGGAGCAGATCGGCGCCATCCGCCTGGCTTCGGACGAGGTGAGCCGGTTCGAGTTCCTTGAGCTCGAGACCGCGGTGCCGCAATTACGGCCGTCGAAGGCGCGGCGAATTTCCCTGGCGCACCAAGCGTTTCTGGACGGGGAGACGGTCTACGGAGAGTTTGGCCGGAGGCTCGGGTAGCCCGAACCTCCGGCCGCGCCGGGTCATCCGTTCGAGGACCGCTTCCAGATGTTGATGTCTTCTTCGGTGGCGTGCTGGTCGATCTCGGCCAGCTCCTCCGCGGTGAACGACAGGTTGTCCAGCGCGGCCACGTTGTCCTCCAGCTGCGCCACACTGCTGGCCCCGATCACCAGCGACGTCATCCGCGGATCCCGCAGCGCCCAGGCCAGCGCCAGCTGCGCCAAAGTCTGCCCGCGTCGCTCGGCGATCTCGCCCAGCGCCCGGATCTTGCCGAGCTTCTCCTCGGTGATCGTGTCCGGGTTCAGCGACTTCCCCTGCGCCGCCCGGGAATCCGACGGGACCCCGGAAAGGTACTTGTTCGTCAGCAATCCCTGCGCCAGCGGCGAAAACGCGATGCACCCGGCCCCGGCCTGCTCCAAAGTCCCGAGCAGGTCGTCAGTTTCGGTCCAGCGGTTGAACATCGAGTACGACGGCTGGTGAATCAGCAGCGGCGTGCCCAAATCCCGCAGCATCTGCGCGGCCTCCGCGGTCCGCGCGGAGTTGTAGGACGAGATCCCGACGTACAACGCCTTGCCCGACCGAACCGCCCGGTCGAGCGCGCCGACGGTCTCCTCCAGCGGCGTCTCCGGGTCGAAGCGGTGCGAGTAGAAGATGTCGACGTAGTCCAGCCCCATCCGCCCGAGCGACTGGTCGAGGCTGGCCAGCAGGTACTTCCGCGAACCCCATTCACCGTACGGCCCGGGCCACATGTCGTAGCCGGCCTTCGTCGAGATGATCAACTCGTCGCGGTAGGGCTTCAGGTCGCTCGCCAGCAACCGGCCGAAGTTCTCCTCGGCGCTGCCGTACGGCGGGCCGTAGTTGTTGGCCAGGTCGAAGTGCGTGATGCCCAGGTCGAAGGCGCGCCGGACGATATCGCGCTGAGTGGTGAGCGGGCGGTCGTTCCCGAAGTTGTGCCACAGTCCGAGCGAGATCGCGGGCAGCTTCAGCCCGCTGCGCCCGCAACGGCGGTAGGGCATCGAATCGTAACGGTGGTCTGCGGCAACGTAAGTCACGCCGCGATGCTAGCCCGCGAGGTGTCCGCGCACGGTGGGTGACATCCGGGTAGCGGGGCAAAATCCGGTTTCATGCGCGACATCCCATTTCGCTCCGTACTATGCGTGGCCATGATCAGGCGAGTGGCTCTGGGGTTGGCTGTCGTCGTCTCGGCGGCGGGATGCAGCGGTGCCGGTCCGTCGGAAGTGTTCGCGAGAACGGACGCCTGCAAGTTGCTGACGACTGCCGCTCGGGGCACGCCGATCGACCTGCGGCGGAGCGAGTACAAGCTGACGGCGTCCACTCCCGCCGCGGTGACGGGAGGCATAGGCGGCTGCCGCACCGAATGGAACCCGCCGCGCGGCAAGCTGACCGGCGGCGACCTGGCCGCGACTCTGGACCTGGCCGAGGCGGAGGACTGGAGCGGGCACAGCGAGTCGAGCGTCCAGGGCGGGCACGACGTCCGGAAGGACGCCACGAAAGGCGGCGGCGGATGCCGGTATCAGGTCCAGATTTCCGGCACTGACGCGGCGGTGCACGTCTGGTATCTCGATCGATCCGTGGGCAACGAAGGGTCCTGCGCGGTCGCGAAACAGTTGGTGGACCAGGTCATTCCCAGCCTGCCGTGACGACGTTTCCGATGCTCGGCATACGTCGGAGGAATGCCCGACTTCGCGGCGCTCTTGAGTCGTGCGCCTGGGCTTAGATCCGATGTCTGGTCGCCGGGACGTCTTCGGTGGCGACCGCCCAGTACAGTGCGGGTGAGCGAACGCTTAGGAGGCGACGTGGGCACCGGGTTTTTCTCGTCCGTCGACGATGTGTCGGCGCAGCTGGCCGAGGCCGGGTACCTCGCGTCGACCGCGGTCGCGACCACGGTGTTCCTCGCCGACCGGCTCGGGAAACCGCTGCTGGTCGAGGGGCCTGCGGGGGTCGGCAAGACCGCGCTGGCCACGGCGGTCGCCGAGGTCACCGGCTCGCGGCTGGTGCGGTTGCAGTGCTACGAGGGCATCGACGAGGCCCGTGCGCTCTACGAGTGGAACCACGCGAAGCAGCTGCTGCGGATCACCGCGGGCCGCGACGAGACGTGGGACGAGGCGCGCACCGACATCTTCGGCGAGGAATTCCTGCTGCGCCGCCCGCTGCTCACCGCGATCTCCGGCACTGAGCCGACCGTGCTGCTGATCGACGAAACGGACAAGGCCGACGTCGAGATCGAGGGCCTGCTGCTGGAGGTGCTCGGCGATTTCCAGGTGACCGTGCCCGAACTCGGCACGATCACCGCGACGCAGCAGCCGTTCGTGGTGCTGACGTCGAACGCGACGCGCGAGCTGTCCGAGGCGCTGCGGCGGCGGTGCCTGTTCCTGCACATCGATTTCCCGGACGAGGATCTCGAACGCGAGATCGTCCGGCTGAAGGTGCCCGGCATCGAGGCCGCGCTGGCCGATTCGGTGGTGCGGGTGATCGCCGCGTTGCGGGCGATGGACCTGCGGAAACTGCCGTCGGTGGCGGAGACCGTCGACTGGGCGCGCACGCTGCTGGAGCTGGGCGCGGGCGCGCTCGACGAGCGCGTGGTGCGCGAAAGCCTCGGCGTCGTGCTGAAGCATCAGGACGACATCGCGAAGGCCGGGGCCGGGCTGAGTCTCGACCAGGTGCTGGACGCGTCATGACCGCCGCGCCGGGCCTGACCGGACGGCTCGCCGAGTTCGTGCGGGCCTTGCGGGCGCAAGGCATCCCGGCCGGTCCGGGGGAAACGGCCGACGCGGCGGCCGCGCTGGAGGTCCTCGGCCTGGACGACCGCGAACTGGTCCGCGAAGGGCTCGCCGCCGCGCTGGTCCGCCGGGGCGGGCAGCGGTCGGTGTTCGACGCCGCCTTCGACCTGTACTTCCCAGCTGGCATTGGTGCGCCCGAGTTGGCCCGCGAGAACCCGCCGCAGGACCGGGAGGAACTGCGGGAAGCGCTCGCCGCCGCGTTGGCCGAAGGCGACGACCAGGCGTTGGACCAGCTCGCCGGAATCGCCGTGGACCTGCTCGGCCAATACGGCGTCGGAACCGGCCCGGGCGGCGGATACTCCGCGCACCAGACGCTGGACCGCCTGCAACCGCAGACGCTCATCGCGCAGGTGCTCGCCGCGATGCGCGCCGCCGGCACTCCGGACGAGTTCACCGACCGGCTCACCCGCGACGAAATCCGCCGCCGCGTGGAGGGTTTCCGCGGCCGGGTGCGTACCGAAGCGCGCCGCCGAGCCGCCGAACTTCGGGGCCGCGAACGGATCGCCAAGCACGCGATCGCCCCTGCCGCGGACCGCGTCGACTTCCTCATCGCCAGCCGCACGCAATTGGCCGAACTGCGGCGCACCATCCAGCCGCTGTCCCGCAAACTCGCCACCAGGCTTGCCGCGCGCCGCAAACGCACCACTCGCGGTCAGATCGACTTGCGCCGAACGCTGCGTCGTTCACTCTCTACTGGCGGCGTGCCCTTGCGTCCAGCCTACCGGCACCGCCGCCCCGGCCGCCCGGAAATCATCCTCCTGTGCGACCTTTCCGGTTCGGTGGCGGGTTTCGCGAACTTCACGATGCTGCTGGTGCAAGCGTTGCGGGACCAGTTCAGCAAGATCCGCGTTTTCGGTTTCGTCGACAGCACCGACGAGGTGACGCACCTAGTCGACACCGGTGCCGCGGATCCCGAACAACTGGGCGCGCGCATGCTCAGCGAGGCCGCGGTAGTCCGCTGGGACGGCCACAGCGATTACGGCCGCGCGCTCGGTCAGTTCACCGCTCATTGGCTGGACGCCGTCGGCCCGCGAACATCGGTCCTCATCCTCGGCGACGCCCGGACGAACGGCGGCGACCCGAACCTCGACGCCGTCCGCGCGATCCGCTCCCGCGCGCGGCACGTCCACTGGCTGAACCCTGAACGCCAATCCCTGTGGGGGACCGGTGATTCAGCCGCGCCGGACTACGCGGAACTGGTGGAGATGCACGAATGCCGGACCGCCCAGCAGCTGGGCGTGCTGGTCACGCGCCTTCTGCCGACTTAAGCCAGCCGTCAATCTCTTGATGCAGCAACGCTTGGGTCTCTTCAGGTGCGAACGATGCAGTCACGGCGTTGCTTGCCAGTTTAGCTAATGTCGTGTCGTCGTAACCGAAAACCTCACGCACACGGGTGAATTCGTCGGTGATCGTGGTGCCCGTGACGTCCGGTACATCCGTGTTGAGCGTGACCCTCAGTCCCGCCTCGACCAACTGCGGCAGCGGATGTTCCAGGAACGTCGGAACCAGCCCGAGCACGACGTTCGACGAGGGGCACACCTCAAGCGCGATCCCGCTCTCCGCGGTCTGCGAGGTCAGCTCCGGGTCCTCCAGAATGCGGATTCCGTGGCCAATCCGCTCGGCTCCGCCGATTTCGATCGCCTCGCGGATACTGTCCGGCCCCGCGTCCTCGCCCGCGTGGTGAATGAGGTGCAGCCCCGCCTCCCGCGCCCGGTCGAACACCTCCCGGAACGGAGCGAGCGAGTGCTTTTCCTCGCCGGCCATCCCGATCCCGATGATCTCGTCGTGCCGCTTGGCCAGCTCCAGCGTCTTCTCGGCGCGCTCGATCGACCGTCGCCGCGAGTGGTCGAGGATCAGCTTCCATTGCAGCCCATGCTCTTTCCCGCCCTCCGACAGTCCTTTGAGGACCGCGTTGAGGGGAAGTTCAAGATTTCCGACCCGTTCCCCGTGCGAGGCAGCCGTGAACGTGACCTCGACATACCGGGTCCCCTGAGCGGCTTCGTCCGCGCAGAACTCGCGCGCGATCCGCTCGAAGTCCTCGGTTGTTTGGAGGCACGATCGAGTGAGACTGTTGCGATCGGCGAACGCCCGGAACCCTTCGAACGCTTCGGGCTTCTCGGGCAGCTGGATGCCGTGGACGTCCGCGAGTTCCTTGAGCGTGCCGGGACGGATCGTGCTCTCGAGATGGACGTGGAGATGCACCTTGGGAAGAGCGGAAAGGTCGCGCACGCGTGGATCATGCCTGCCGCGCGCGCCGCCTGTCATCCAGGTTTCGCCGGGAACCCGCGGGGGTCGGGCGACGTTGGGGTAGGTGACGGAGGTTTCCGCAGGGGAAGGGACTTTGTGCGATGGCTTTGATGAAGAAACTCACCGTGCTGGCCGGCGCCGCGGGTGCGGTGTCGTACGTGCGGAACAACCCGCAGAAGGTCAACGAGGCCGTGGGCAAGGCGGCGCGTTTCGTGGACGAGAAGACCAACGGCCGGTACCACGCGCAGATCTCGGGGGCGGTGCGGAAGGTCGCGGATACGACGCGCCCGCGGACTGCTGAGTGATGCTGTCCGCGCTGCCTGTGGCCGCCAACCCGGGTCGGATTACTCGACTCGGTAGGCGGCGGCTCCGTTGTGCAGGAAGCGCGCGCGGCCGTGCCCGTCCGAGCCGATCAGGGACAGCACCTCGTGACCGGTGAGCTTCGGTTCGGCGGTGATGATCGCGCTGTCGTTGAGGCGGACGACCTCGACGCGACGAGCGCGCTTGCCGAACGACGCGGCGGTCTCGTCGCGTGGCCGGTAAGTGAGGAACGCGCGGTCGTGGTCGGAGGTCAGGGCGATGTCGTACAAGGTGGTGCGGTAGGTGCCGCACATCCGGCCCGCGTCGATGGGGGCGGGGTTCGCGGGCGGTACGGGCAGCGGTGCTGTCTCGACGCCGGCGAGGTCCCGGAGGACTGTGCTGAAGAGTTCGTGGGCCAGCGGTTCGGCTCCCGCGCTGTTGGTCAGGACGGCCATCGCCACACCGGCTGAGGGGACGACGCGCAGGAAAGCCTTCTGGCCCTTGGAGACGCCGGTGTGGCCGATGACGCCGTCCCGGTACAGCATCCAGCCGAGTCCCCAGCCGAGGACGCCGCCGCCGAAGTCCGGTATGGATTCGAGCTGAGGTTCGCGCAGTCCCGCGAGCGCGGGGTCGGCGAGGTGCAGGCGCACGAATTCCAGAAGGTCGTGGGCGCTGATCGCGAGATGCGAGCCGCTGGGCGTGGAGAAATAACGGACCGCCCAACTCTTGGTCGTTTCGAGCTTTCCCTCGTTCTCGACATGGCCGACCGCAGCGCGGTGCAGAATCGCCTCGTAGGTGTCGGCGGCGACGGTGGAAAGCCCCAGCGGGGTCGCCAAACGCTCGCGGATCACGTCGTTGAAAGGCTTGCCGCGCAAGACTTCCACCAGTCTGCCGAGTACCGCGTACCCGCTGTTGGAGTAGGAGAAAACACTGCCCGGCGGAAAGAGGTGACCGGCATCGGCGAGGGCGGCGACGAACTTTTCGATCGCGTCGTCGCTGCGGCCGGTGTCGACGAAGTGGTTGCCGTCGATGCCGCCCGTGTGAGTGAGCAGATGCCGGGCAGTCAGTGATTCCGTGGCGGCCGGGTCGCTCAGCCGGAAACCCGGCAGATAGTCGCGAACGGGATGGTCGAGATCCAGGAGATCCTCGCTCACCAGCTGCTGGATCAGCGTGGCCGTCCAGATCTTGGTGATAGAACCGATCTTGAACACCGAATCGGCCGTAGCCTCGACTCGCGTGCGGAGGCTCAGCACGCCCGCCGCCTCGTCCCGGATCTCGCCGCCAGTCAGCACGGCGACCTGTGCGCCCGGTACGTCGTGCTTCGCGATGAGCTCGCTCAGATCCCACCCCATCCGCTCAACCTAGCGCTCAGCTTCAACGCGCGGCTGGATGGGCGGAGAGGGCCAGATCTTCGCGCGGGACCGAGAGTTCCGGCTGCTTTTGCCGGTCTGTGGCTGGCGTGAGACGCGCACAGGGTGCGAAACTCCGGTACGTCGCCATAGGCTGACCGCTGAGGCGTCGACTCTCCCGAGCAAGACGGTGAGTGCCTCGGCGGCATTCCTGGCGAAACGGCCGACCCCGGCTCGGTTCCGACGTCGTTCCTCGGCGAATGCCCCTGGCCGGGCAACCCGGGCCAGACGGAGGTTCCTGTCTGGGAAGCTGACCTCAGTTCGGTCTCGGGTCGCTCTTCGGCGAGTGTTCCTGGTCAGGTGGCTGACTTCAGTTCGGTCCCGGGGTCGTTTCTCAGCGGGCGTTCCTGGCGAGGCAGTCGGCCCAGCTTCGCCGCCCCGAGGTCACTTTTCGGCGAGCGTTCCTGGCCAGGGAGCCGACTCCAGTTCGGTCCCTGGGTCGTTTCTCGGCGGCGTTCCCGGCGAGGCAGCCGACCCCAATCCCGTCCAGGGGCCGTTCCTCGGCCGGAGTTCCTAGCCAAACAGCCGACCCAGCTCCGCCCCGACCTCACTCCTCGGCCAGCGTCGCCAGCACTCCCTCCCCGTACTTGGCCAGCTTGCTCTCGCCCACTCCGCTCACCGTGCCGAGGGCGTCGAGCGTTGTCGGCATCAGCGTGGCGATTTGGCGCAGCGTGGCGTCGTGGAAAATCACGTACGCCGGGACGCCCTGTTCCTTCGCCGTGGCCCCGCGCCAGGCGCGCAGGCGCTCGAAGATCGGGGCCGCTTCCGCGGGCATGTCGACTGGAGCGGCCGCCGGCGTGCGGCGGGACGTTCGCGGGGCGCGCGCCGGGCGTTCGGGTTCGCGGCGCAGCTGTACTTCTTGGGAGCCGTTCAGGACCGCGGTCGAACCTTCCGTCAGCACCAGCGACCCGTAATCTCCTTCTACCGCAAGCAGGTTGCGCGCCAGCAGTTGCCGCACTACCGCACGCCATTCCTGTTCGCGCAGTTCGGTGCCGATGCCGAAGACCTTGAGCGTGTCGTGCTGGAACTGGGTGACCTTCGGGGTCGTTTTGCCGAGCAGGATGTCGATGATCTGGCCGGCGCCGAAACTCTGCCGCCGTTCGTTGCGCAGACGGACCACTGTGGACAGCAGCTTCTGCGCGGGAATGGTGCCGTCCCAGCGTTCCGGCGGGGTGAGGCAGGTGTCGCAGTTCCCGCACGGCTGGCCGGACTGCCCGAAGTACGCGAGGATCTGCGTCCGCCGGCATTCGACTGTCTCGCACAGTCCCAGCATCGCGTTCAGGTGCTGGGCTTGCAGGCGACGGTGCATCTCGTCGCCCTCGGAGTTGTCGATCATTTTGCGCAGCTGCACCACGTCTTGCAGCCCGTAGGCGAGCCATGCGGTGGACGGTTGCCCGTCGCGGCCCGCGCGGCCGGTTTCCTGGTAGTAGCCTTCCACCGACTTCGGCAGATCAAGGTGCGCGACAAACCGGACGTCCGGTTTGTCGATGCCCATGCCGAACGCGATCGTGGCGACGACGACGAGCCCTTCCTCGCGCAGGAACCTCGCCTGGTTCGCCGCGCGGGTCGACTTGTCGAGCCCGGCGTGGTAGGGCAGCGCCGGGATTCCGTTCTGCACCAGGAAGTTCGCCGTTTTCTCCACCGACGCGCGGGACAGGCAGTAGACGATCCCGGCGTCGCCTTGGTGCTCGGTGCGCAGGAGGTCGAGCAGCTGCTTCTGCGGCGAGTTCTTCGGCACGATCCGGTATTGGATGTTCGGCCGGTCGAAGCTCGCGACGAAATGTTTCGCGTCGTCCAGGCCGAGCCGCTGCGAGATTTCCTTGTGCGTGGCCTCGGTCGCGGTGGCGGTGAGCGCGATCCGGGGCACGTCCGGCCAGCGTTCGTGCAGCGACGAGAGCATCAGGTAGTCGGGCCGGAAATCGTGGCCCCACTGGGAGACGCAGTGCGCCTCGTCGATCGCGAACAGCGCGATTTTGCCGCGGTCGAGCAGGCGCACGGTGGATTCGACCGACAGCCGTTCGGGCGCGAGGTAGAGCAGGTCGAGTTCGCCCGCGACGAACGCGTCCTCCACCTCCTGCCGCTGCGCGAAATCCTGCGTGGAGTTGAGGAATCCGGCGCGCACGCCGACGTTGCGCAACGCGTCGACCTGGTCCTGCATCAGCGCGATGAGCGGCGAGATCACCACGCCGACGCCCGGCCGCACCAGCGCCGGGATCTGGTAGCACAGCGATTTCCCGCCGCCGGTGGGCATGAGCACCAGCGCGTCGCCGCCGGAGATCACGTGCTCGACGATCTCCGCCTGGTCGCCGCGGAACGCGTCGTAGCCGAAGACGCGCTGCAAGGTCTCGAGAGCGGGGGAACGGGTGGCCTGCTCGGCCAGATCGGGGTGCGCCACGCGGCCGATTCTAGGGCGGCGGGCCGTCCGGGCGAGCCTGCCCCGCCGGGTTCGGCGCGAGAGTCCCCATCGCACCGGCCGTTTCCGGGCGCTGCGATGGGCCCGGTCGCACAGGGTGAACAGCATGGCGACTGGTGACAGCCGGGATGACGGGACCCTTCACGCCACCCTCGTGACAGACCGTGCCGAGTCGGTCGTACCAGTGCCGTTCGCGTTCGGTGCGGAGGCGCACAATGGGATCCGTGGCTTTTCCGATCAATGACCTGACCGGGTACTTCTCGGGCGAATGGCAGCTCGCGCGCGAAATCGTCGATGTTGACGGGGCGCCGATGGGCGAGGCGAGCGGCCGCGCGACGTTTACCTCGGACGACGGGGTGCTCGTCTACCGCGAGTCGGGAGAGCTGCAGCTCGGAGCGCATCGCGGACCGTTCGTCCGGACGCTGCACTACCGGCCGGTCGGGGGTTCCCGCGCCGCGGTGCACTTCGACCACGGCGGGTTCTTCCACGATGTGGACCTGGCGACCGGGGAGTGGACGGCCGATCACCCGTGTGCCGCCGACTGGTACCGAGGTGCGTACCGCGTGCTCGACGATCGCCGGTGGGAACAGGAATGGGTCGTGACCGGACCGGCCAAGGACCACGTGATCACCAGCCGGTTCACGCGGATGGGCACGTAGTCATCAGTCGGATTCCGCACTGCCTTGCTTGAGATCCGGCGGATATCGAAGCAATGTCCCCTGTGGACTACTTGCGCCGGTTGCGCAGGATCACCAGCAGAACGACTATCGCCGAGACCGCGCAGGCGGCGGTGATCACCATGCCGGCCCAGGCGGGAATCGCGATCCCGGCGATGTTGTCGAAGCCGGGCAGGGCGCGGGGCGCGGTGATCGCCACGGGGCCCTCCGTTCGCGTCGTCGGCGTGCAAATCCGCTTTCGCGCCGGATTTTACCCGACACCGGACGAGACTGTCAGGTCCGAAGTGGACAGTCGCGGTCACCGCGGGTAATGAGCGGATTTCCCCGTGCTGAAGCCGGTTCGGCTGGTGCGAGTGGACCCCTCGCGCCCCTTGGAGTCACGACGCTGGGCAGAGCCGGATCTTCGAGGCATGATCGAGGCAAGCGCACGACGACGGAGGAGGAGCGCGAGATGAATGTGGCCGATCTGCTCGTGGACGGATTCGGCCGGGTGCGGGAAGTGGTGCACCAGGCAGTCGACGGACTGACCGCGGAGCAACTGGCGGCGCGCCCCGGCCCGGAGGCCAACTCGATCGGCTGGCTGGTCTGGCATCTGGCGCGGGTGCAAGACGACCACGTCGCCGACGTCGCGGGCACCGACCAGCTCTGGACGGCAGCGGACTGGCGCGAGAAATTCGACCTGCCGTTCCCGGCCGGGGACATCGGTTACGGGCACAGCAGCGAGGACGTCGCCCAGGTGCGCCCGGAGTCGCCGGATTTGCTCACCGGCTACTACGACGCCGTGCACGAGCACACGGTGTCCTGGGTGACCGGCCTGAACGGGACGGCGCTGGACCGCGTGATCGACGAAGCCTGGAACCCGCCGGTGACGCTGGGAGTACGGCTGGTCAGCGTGCTGTCTGATGACCTCCAACATGCCGGACAGGCCGCCTACGTGAGGGGGTTGCTATTGGGATGACTGTGGCGGAGTGACTGACGCGCCGGGCGAGTGACCGGCTCTGCCCGGACGGTGGCGGTTCGGCGGCGGATTGGCTGCGGCCAGTGGACAGCCGTGCAGCAGCCGTGCAGCCGAACGCTCAGCTGCGCAAGGGCTCACTCGTATCCCGTTCCCCGGTGGTCCGGCAGGCGGCGCGGGCCGGGGCCGTCTTGGCCCAGTTGGTCGTTGGGGTTGGCCAGGCGGCATTTGGCCAGCGACATGCAGCCGCAGCCGATGCAGTCGTTCAGCTGGTCCCGGAGTTGTTCCAGCTGGCGGATGCGCTGGTCAAGGTCGGAGCGCCAGCAGGACGAGATGCGGGACCAGTCCGCGCGGGTCGGGGTCCGGTCGTCCGGCAGGAGGGCCAGCACCTCGCGGATCTGCGCCAGCGGCATGCCCACCCGCTGCGACATGCGGATGAACGTGACCCGCCGCAGGGTGTCGCGGCGGTAGCGGCGCTGGTTGCCCGCGGTGCGCCTGCTGCGGATCAGCTGTTCGTCCTCGTAGAACCGCAGGGCCGACGCTGGTACGCCGCTGCGGTGGGAGAGTTCGCCCACGGTCAGTTCGGGCAGCTCCGTCTTCGCCATGCGCTCAGCATAGCTTGACTTAAAGGGAGCTTGAAGTTCGAGACTCCTTCCGTAGGCGGGAAACCTGTTCCGCCCCGGGAAAAGGAGAATAACGTGTCCGAAGCTCCCGTCCGGCTCACTGTGCTCGTCGGCAGCGCCAGGGAAGGGCGGTTCGCCCCCACGGTCGTGCGCTGGTTCACCCGCCAGGCGGACCGGCACGGCGGGTTCGAGGTCGACGTCATCGACGTCGCCGAGATCTCGTTGCCGCTCGCGATGAACGGCGAGGGGGCCGCGCCCGTCGCCGCCCGGCTCGAGGCGGCGGACGCGTTCGTCGTGGTCACGCCGGAGTACAACCACAGTTACCCGGCCGCGCTCAAGAACGTCCTCGACTGGTTCCGCGGCGAATGGCACGCCAAGCCGGTCGCTTTCGTGTCCTATGGCGGGATTTCCGGCGGGCTGCGCGCGGTCGAGCATCTCCGGCCGGTCTTCGCCGAGCTGCACGCGGTGACCATCCGCGAGACTGTGAGCTTCCACGGAGCGCACGGCCGGTTCGGGGAGGACGGCGAACCGGTCGACCCGAGTGTGGAGGCTGCGGCGAAGGCGTTGCTCGACCAGCTCGAATGGTGGGCCCGGGCCTTGCAGGACGCTCGGTTGGTGCGGGCTTATCCGGCGTAACCGGGCCGCGTGGTGGTGAAGGTCGGCGCTTAGGCGGGCATTGAAGCCGGAGCGGCGCAGGAAGGCAGTCAGCGGTGCCGTGGGGCCTCAACTGGTCCAGCACGGTTCTCTGGTGTCGTGAGGCCCCGCTGGTGCAGGACAGCTTTCCGGTGCCGGACCAGTTGAGGCCGGAGCGCGTTCCGAGCCGATGCTGGCTTGGAGCGGTGAATCCGAGGAATCGGCTAGCGCTCCAGACGCAGTCTCGGCCGAAATCGCCTCGACGGGTGGTGAGTCCGGGGCTGTGCCGCAAACAACGGTACGGCCCCGGCAAGAAGTTCAACCCGCATAACTGTCCACAGTGGACCGCCGAGCGAAAGCAGGTGCATGCTCCGGCCGTAGCCCGACCCCGCCCAGATAAGCCGTAACCCCGGAAAGCGCCGGAAAACGTTGCAGCGCACGCATCGGCGCGGGCAAGCGGTTCAGGGTTCCGTCGAGTGCGGGACGCAGCAGCATTCCATGCTCGCCCCGCTGGCTGGACTGCACCGCGACCGTCGGCAGCAAGCGGCGGCGGCGTACGGCGGCCAGGCGCGACACCGGGACCTTTCCGCGCCGCAACGGTTCCGCGAGAAGTCGGGCGGTGGCGACGGCGTCCTGCACGGCGAGGTTCACTCCGACACCGCCCACCGGCGACATCGGGTGTGCTGCGTCCCCGATGCACAACGCGCCGGGTGCGTGCCAGCGCGGCAGAAGGCCCATCGTTACTTCGAGCAGCTTCACGTCGTCCCACGAGCGTACGGCGGACAGTTGCGCGGGCGTCCAGCCGAACAACTCGCCCAGTCGCGCGCGGAATTCGGAGATCGGGCCGGAACGTAGCGAAGCATCAGAGCCGCGGGGGATGAGGTACGAGGTTTGGTAGTAATCGCCGCGGTCCATGGTCACCGAGGCGTATCCGGGGCCGAACCGGGCGAACACCCCCGGTTCGCCCGGTTCGGCTTTCGGCACCCGCACCTGCCAGACGTCCATCGGGACCTCCGACTCCCGCAGTGCGAGGCCGAGTTCGTGGCGCACCGTCGACCAGCGGCCGTCGCAGCCGACCGTGAGCGGGGCGGCGAGTTCGTGTACTGCACCGGTGTCGTCGCGGTAGCGGACTCCGGTGACGCGGCCGCCTTCGCGGAGCAGCGAAACGACGGAAGTGCCCATGCGCAGGGAGAATTTCGGTTCGGCGGCACCTGCTTCGGCCAACAAGCCGAGGAATTCGGCTTGGGGGACCATCGCGATGTGCCGGTGCGGGCCGCGCAGTTTGCTGAAGTCGGCGGCTATCACGGTCTCCCCGCCGATGTCCATTTTCATCCGTTCCAGGACCGAACGGGACAGAGCGGCGAACTGGGGGCCGAGACCCAGTTCGTCCAGCAGCCGCAGGGTCGACGGGTGCACGGTGTCGCCGCGGAAGTCCCGCAGGAAGTCGCGGTGCTTCTCCAGCACCACCACCTCGACCCCGGCCCGCGCCAGCAGCAGGCCCAGCATCACGCCGGCCGGTCCGCCGCCGGCGACCACGCATCCGGTCCGTTCCATCGGCCCTCCAATTTTAGAGACACTCTAAGTTTAGAGTAACGCTAAGATTCACGCCATGACCGGGTTGCGGGAAGAGAAGAAGCGGCGGACCCGCCAGGCGCTGATCGAGGCCGCGCTCACGTTGTTCGACGAGCAGGGCTACGACGGCACGACCGTCGCCGAGATCTCCGCGCGGGCGAAGGTTTCCCCGGCGACGTTCTTCAACTACTTCGCTACCAAAGAGGACGTCGTCTTCGCTGACCAGCATCTTTACGACGAGGTCGTGGACGGGGTGTTCGCCGCGGCGGAACCCGGCGAGCAGGTTGCCGAGCTGGTGACCAGGACCGTGCACGCGCTGGCGACGGCTGATGCGTGGAGTTTTCCGCTGGACCATCCGCTCACGGAGGTGCGCACCCGGCTGCTCGCCGCGGTGCCCGCGTTGCGCGCCGGATACCTGCTGCGCAACGCCGTGGTGGGCGATCGGTGGGCGGAGAAGCTCTACGAGACTTGCAAGCCGCAGCTGGACCGGGTCGAGGCTGCGGCGTTGACCGGGGCGGTGCTGGGCGCGTTGGAAGCGGCGTTGCGACAGCTGCCGGACGGAAGCAGCGCGACGGAAGTGGTCCTGGCGACTGTCGGCCGGGTCGTGTACGGATTCTTGCCCAAGAAGAAAGGCTAGTTGCAGTACAGGGATTCGAGCTTGGTGTCCGAGGCCACGACGGTGATTCCCGTGCCGACCGGCTGGCCGGACGCCGCCAGCGACGCGGACACGGTGCAGACCACTTGCTGCAGACCGATCGGGTACAGCAGCTTCATGGATTCGGAGACGGTCACGGTCACCGGCTGGGTCGAGGTGTCGACCGTGACGTGCCGGCCGGGGGAGAGCATCGAGTAGAAGCCCTCTTGTTCTTCGACGCGTGTCGGGCCGCCGAACAGTTCCGTGAGCACCGTCGTGGGGGTCGCGTCCCTCGCCCATGCGCGCTGCACCGGGCTGAGCTGTCCCGCGTAGACGAAGTAGAGCGTGATTTGCGGACGCGGTGTGCCCAGCTGGAATCCGCCGGGCGCTTCCCCGGCGGGGATCACCCCGGTCGGCTGGATGCCGCAGCCGGCCAGGAGCAAGACCGAAATCAGCGCGAGGAAGAGCCGGGGAAGTTTCATCGCTCCTCCTGCGCGGTGCGGGGCAGCCGGAGCGTGAAGCGTGCCCCGTCGCCGGTGTTTTCCGCTTCGATGTCGCCGCCGTGCAGCCGGGCGTTTTCCCGCGCGATCGACAATCCGAGGCCGCTGCCGTCGGACCGGGCCCGTGACGTGTCCGCTTTGGCGAAGCGGTCGAACACCTTGGGCAGGACCTCCTCGGGGATCCCCGGGCCGTGGTCGGTGACCGCCAGGGAGACGGTCGCGTCGTCGGTGCTCAGCTCGATTTCGACCGGCGGCGCGCCGTGGTGCAGGGCGTTGCCGACGAGATTGGCGATGACCAGGTCGAGCCGTCGGGGATCCGCGGGCACGGTGATGTTCGGCAGGTCGGCCGCGACGGAGTCGGTCCAGCCCCGGGCGGCGAGGGTGTTCTTCACGGCCTCGGCCAGGTCGACCTCCTCGACGCGCAGCTCGGCCTGTCCGGCGTCGAAGCGGGAGATCTCGACCAGGTCCTGCACGAGCCGGGTCAGCCGGCGCGTTTCGGACGACACCAGCCGCGCGGCCACGGCGGTGTCCGTGGGCAACTGGTCGGCGTCTTCGTCGAGGACGTCGGTGACCACGTTCATCGCCGCCAGCGGGGTGCGCAGTTCGTGCGAGACGTCCGCGACGAACCGGCGTGCGTCGGCCTCCATCTCGCGCAGCGAACCGACAGTGCGTTCCAGCTCCGCCGCGGTGTGGTTGAACGTGGTGACCAGCTGGGCCAGTTCGTCGGAACCCTTGGCCGGCAGGCGCACGTCGAGCTGTCCGCCGCCGAGTTTGCGGGCCGCCGAATTCAGCGCGCGCACCGGCTGCAGCACCTGGCGCGCGGCCAGCAGCGCCAGCGCGACCGCGATCGGCAGGGCCAGCGCGGTCATCTGCCACGCGCGCGTCGCCAGCTGGTCGATCGCGGCCTGCTGGGTGGTCAGCGGGACCGTTTTGTAGACCTCGATCCCGGTGTGTTCCCCTTGCGCCGCGCCGTAGCGCAGCAGCGGCATCCCGATGTAAAGCACCGGACGCCCGCCCTCGACGACCCGCTGGAACTGGACATTGGTCCCGCCCGCGACCGCGGTGCGCAGCCCGGCGGGTATTTCCGCCGGATTCAGCCCTACGCGCGAATGCAGCGACCCGAACACCACGGTCGTGACGCCCTTGAGCGAACTCGCCATGTTGTCGAGCTGCCGCTGGTCGGGCGGAAGCGTCAGCTGCGGCAGGTACGTCCTGACCTCGTCGCGCAGCTGCACCATCGCCGGGTCCTGCACGCCGGCCAGGATCGTGTTGCGCGCGGACACGTAGCTCGCGCCGGCCGCCGCGCCCGCGCCGACCAGCGTCATCGCCGCGAACGCCAGCACCAGCCGCAGGCGCAGCCCGGACACCCACGACCGGAGCCGCTTCACGGCGCGGCCCGCCTCACGAGCGGCCGAACCGGTAGCCGAAGCCGCGCACGGTCTGCACGTGGTCCGGTCGCGCCGGAACGTCCTCGATCTTCGCGCGCAGCCGCTGCACGCACGCGTCGACCAGGCGGGAATCGCCGAGGTAGTCGTGCCCCCACACCGAGGCGAGCAGCTGGCTGCGGCTGTACACCTGGCCTGGCGTGCGCGAGATCTCCAGCAGCAGCTTCAGTTCGGTCGGCGTGAGCGAGACCTGCTCGCCGTGCTTGCGCACCAGCATCCCGGCCCGGTCGATCACCAGGTCGCCGTGCTGTTCGGGGCCGGCGGCACCGGGTTCGGGGGCGGTGCGCCGCAGCACCGCGCGGATGCGGGCGTCGAGCACGCGCGGTTCGATCGGCTTGACGACGTAGTCGTCCGCGCCCGCTTCGAGCCCGGCGACAATGTCGAAATCGTCGCTGCGCGCGGTGAGCATGATGATCGGCACCTGGCCGAGCGCGCGGATCCGGCGGCACGTCTCGAACCCGTCGATGCCGGGCAGCATCAGGTCGAGCACCACGAGGCCGGGCGCGCGTTCACGCAGCTGCGCGACGCCGTCCTCGCCGGTCGCGGCGGTGTGCACCGTGTGTCCTTGACGGCGCAGCGCCAGCTCCATGCCCTCGCGGACGGACGCGTCGTCCTCGATCACCAACACCACAGCCACAGGAGCCATTATTCGGAACGCCCGCGGATTCGCGCGAGCCGGGCGGATCTTGTAGCGAAACCATGACACAGCTCTGACGAGATCCCGAAATCCCGCGGCCAGTCTCGAAGGCATGGCAGTGCTGACTCCTGAAACGCCGACCGTGCCCCTCTCCGCGCCCCGGCACGCGCTCGCCCCTCGACGGCGTTCGCGGACCGCCGTGCTGGTCGCGGCCGCGATCGGGTTCGCGGGCGCGTTCGTCGTCGCCTACCTGCTGTTCGTGCGGACCGAGGCCGGGCAGCGCGCCGAAGACGGGGTCGTCCGCTTCGCGCAGAACCTTCCGCGGTCCACTGTGGACTGGGCGCGCCCGCTGGCCGGGATCGACGGCGTGGAGGTGTTCGGCGCGGCCGGGATCGTCATCGTGGCGCTCGCCGTGCTGCGCAAGCGGTTCGCGCTCGGGGTGACCGCGCTGGTGCTGTACTTGCTGCCGCTGGCCGCCGCGCAACTGCTCAAGATCTATCTGCTCGACCGGCCGGACGTCGGCTCGGCCGGAGCCCCGCACCACAACAGCTTTCCGAGCGGGCACGTGAGCGCGGCGACCGCCGTGCTGCTGGCGCTGGCCGTGGTGCTGCCCGCGCGGTTCCGGACCTGGGTGCTCGCCGTGGGTGCGCCCGGCGTCGCCTGGGTGGCCGCGGCGACCGTCGCGCTGAGCTGGCATCGCCTGTCGGACACCGTCGGCGCGTGCCTGCTGGTGGCCGCGGTGGTGTCGGCGGGCGCGGCGGTCGTCTCGGCTCGGCGTCCGGATGGCGGGCGGGTTCCGGTGGTGCTGACCGGGGTCGCGTTGCTTGGCCCGACGGTGGTGGTGCTGGGCGGGTATGTGGTGCTGGCGTCGGCGACGTCGGTTCCGGCTCGGTTCGTGGCGGCGCTGGTGCTGGCGGCGTTGAGTGCGGTGGCGGTGGTGTTGCTGGCGGCTGGGCCGCTCCGGCGGGTGAATTTCGATCCGTCCGGGGCGCGGAATCGGTTGCGCGACGGGGAGTCTCGTTAAGGCGTCACGAGGGGTTGCGGCGGGGTTTGATCCGCACCGCGGGCATCGGGGGAGCGGGCAGCCGCGCCGGGCCGCCGGGGTACGGGTCGATCGCGCCGAACTGGTCGGAGTTCGCCTCCCACGCCTCGCGGTACTCGGCGATCTCGTCGTGGCTGCGGCCGACGAAGTTCCACCACATCAGGATTTCCTCGCCGAACGGCGGGCCGCCGAGCACGATCACCCGCGCTGGGGATGAGCCGGGGTTGTGCAGGTGGAGCGTGGTCGCGCCGATGCCGAGGTAGCCGAGTTGAGCTTGCTGCAGCGGGGTGCCCGCGAAGGTGACCTCTCCGGTGTCGAGCAGGACACCGTGCTCGAAGGACGGGTCTGCGTCGAGGCTGAGCTCCGCGCCCGGCTCGAGGACGATTTCCGCGCCCAGCAAGTGAGTGAACGTCTTCACCGGCGAGGTTTCTCCGGCAAGGGTGCCGAGGAAGACGCGGGCGGTGGCTCCGTCGAGTTCGGTGGCCGGTGGCGCGTAATGCTGGAAGTCGCGGGCGGTGTGCCGGTGCTCGTCCGGGAGCGCGACCCAGAGCTGGACTCCGTGCAGCGTCGTGGTTTCCGGCGTCGACACTTCTTCGTGGCAGATGCCGTGGCCGCCGGTCATCAGGTTGAGTTCGCCGGGGCGGACCATCGCGTGGGAGCCGAGGCTGTCGCGGTGTTCGATTTCGCCGGTGAACAGCCAGCTCACCGTTTGCAGGCCGGTGTGCGGGTGCGGGCCGACGGACATGCCGCCGCTGACGGAGGTGTCGTCCGGGCCGTAGTGGTCGGCGAAGCACCACGCGCCGATCAGCGAGCGCTGCCGTTGCGGCAGGGTGCGGCGGACAGGCATGGCCCGCGGGCCGCCGAGGGGCACCGAGCGGGCGTCGAGGACCTCGACCTTGCCGGGGTCAACGGGGTCGCCGCCGCACGCTAGTTCGGCCGGGTCGGTCTCGACGTTGCTCATGCCTGACACGATAACCGGCCGCGCGCGAGGTCCTGCTCAGCTGTCCGTGAGGGGAACCCTGAGGGGCTCAGATTCCCTCAGGGTTCCCCTCACGTACCGGAGACCCGGTCATATGGGCATCAATCGGGCGTTTCGACCGCGTCAGCGTCCTTTGTGGACGGGCAACTGGCTGAAGCGACGCAGCTTAAGTTCCCGACATTGGGATTCAGAGTCCGTGGGGTTCCCTTCACGGACAGCGGCGGCGGTCAGCGGGCGAGGAGGTTGCGCAGCCAGTCGAGCGCGGTCGGCAGCGCGTTCAGCACCGAGATGTGCCCGTCGCGCGGGCGCAGCCACAGCTCGGCGTCCGGGAGATTCCGCACGAGCCATTCGCTGTGGCTGACCGGGACGATCTGATCCTCGCCGCCGTGCACCAGCAGCACCGGGACCCGCACGTCGGCAGCCGAAAATCCCCACGGCGTCACGTACGCGAGGTCGTCGTCGGCTTCGGCGGCCACGTCACCGGAAGCACCGGCGTCCTCGCCCAGCGGGCCCCACGTGCCGCGCAGCGCCGTCCAGTCCGCGTCGGTGAAGCTCGTCGGGTCGAATTCTTGCGTTTCTCCGTGCTGCAGCCGGGTTTCCCGGCCTTTGCGGGCGGCGCGCAACGAGCTGTCGTCGACCATCCCGCCGTACCAGTCGTAGTCCTCGGAGTACGGCGCCAAACCGGCGAGCGACACCGCCGCCGTCACCCGATCCGGCAATCCCGCGGCGCAGGCCAGCGCGTGCGGCCCGCCGCCGGATGCGCCCAGCACCGCGAAACGCGGCAGGTCCAGGGCATCCGCCAGCTGCTGCACGTCCTCGGCAGCCGAGCCCACCGTTCGCCCGACGTGAGGGGTGGACCCGCCGTACCCAGGGCGACCGTAGGAAACCACCCGAAAACCTCGAGCGGCGGCAGCCTCCACCACGGGCGGCAGCAGGCGGCCGGACTGCGGAGTTCCGTGGTGCCACACCAGCGGAAAGCCGTCGCCCCCGCTGTCGTGCACTCGAAGATTCCGGCCGTCCGGCAGCAATAGGTCAGTCGTCCCCATGCCGGGAACTCTAGCCACTCCGGCGCGCGCGATCGGCGAAATTGTCCCAGGCCTGCCGCACCAGTGCGGGGTGCGCGAGAAGATCCGACGCGGTCCGGGCCAGCGCCGACGCGGTCGCGAGCAGCACTGTCCGGGCTCGCGGCGAGCCGGTCGCCTCGGCGAACGCCCGGCTGCCGACCGCGCGCACCGGATCGTGGAGCGCGACCGACGGATGGATCGTCGGCATCCGCACGCTCAGGTCGCCCACCTCGGCCCGCCCGGGCACCGCCGCCGCGCCGGACGGGGACGCGTGGATCCCGCACGCCGCGAGATGCCGGGCGAAATGCCCGGACAGCACCGGATTGTCCTGGAACCGCGCGTGAATCGGGCCGAACCGTTCGACGTTCGCCTTGGTCCCGGTCGCCATCGCGGCGCCTTCAGCAGCAGCAGTCACCTCGGTGACCACCCGGCCGAGCGCCTCCGAATCCGGCGCGCGCAACCCGAAGCGGGCTTCGGCGAAATCGGGCACCACGTCGGTCGATTCCCCGCCGTGCGTCACGATTCCCTGCACTGTCGCACCTGCGGGAAGCCGGGCCCGCAGCGCGGCGATCGCGGTGAAGACCTGCACCAGCGAGGCGACCGCGTCGGTGCTGTCCTCGGGCGCTGGGCCGGAATTCCCGTGCACGGTCACCCGCAGTTCGGTCCGCGCGGCGAGCGGCGCGGCGGCCCAGGTGTGCACGCCGGGCTGGAAAGTCAGCACCGCGTCGATCTCGTCGGCGGGGCGGTCGGTGACGACGACGGAACCGGATTGCAGCGTCCGCACGGTGGCGAGTGCCGCGCCGAGCACCGCCGCGGAGACGAGGTTGTGCCCGAATTCGCGAAGCCGGTCGGAAGGGAGCAGCAGGGCGACGCGCGGGCGTCCGGCGCCGTACGCGGCGGTGCGGCCGGTCACGTCGAAACCGGCGGCGGCGAGCGGCCCGAGGTCGGGCGCCTGGTCGTCGGCCGGTTCGCGGGACCAGGCCCAGAGCCGCTCGGCGAGCAGCTCGATCTCGTGGTCGGTCCGGTCGTGCCGGTCCTCGTCGGACTCCATGCCGCCCAGGTACCCAGCGGGCAAGGAATCGATCCCATTCGAAAGTGGGTAATTCGGCCGTGGGCGCGGCGGGGCCGGTGCGCGATGGTCACTGGCATGACAGCGGGAACCTACCGGGTGCTGCCGGCCGAGGTGTCGGCGATCGTGAAGAACGTGGAAGGCCTCGGCTCAGCGGCGTTCTCGGCCGTGCGCGACCTCGAGACGCTCGTGATCGACGCTTTGTCGTTCGCGGGCATCGGCAGCGGGGTCGCCGCGGCGAACACCTTGCTGCAGTCGAAACTCGTCTCGTCGCTCGGCGACTTCGTGAAGCTGATCGAACAGGTCAACGGCAAAGTCCAGCACGCGGCGCAGAACTACGCCGACGCCGACACCGCGGTGGCACAGGGCTACGGCGGCGGAACAGGTGGGGGAGGAGCCGGGGCGACCGGCGGCGGCGGTGCGGCTGCTGGGGGTGCCGCACCGCAGCAGCTGGACGAGCGGGTCGTCGATTCGATCATGCGGTCCGAGGGAGCGACCGGCGAACAGGGCGGAGTGCCGGAGGCGTACGGCTTCCGGCGGAACATGCACAACGGCTACGACCAGATCATGGCCGCCCGCCAGCAGTACGGCATCGGCAGCGCCGAGGAGCACGCCGTGGTCGCGCAGCTGATGACCGCGAACGCGCGCCACGCCGGGGCGCTGGAGTTCTCCGACGCGGGCACGCAGGCCGCGATCATGTCCGGCGCGCACATGCGCGGCGCGGGCGGCGTCCGGGCGATCCTGAACCACATGGGCGGCGCGGACATCGTGCAGAGCGCGCGCACCCTCGACCCGGCCGCGGTGCAGCAGCTGCGGGGCCTGTCGCCGCAGGAATTCCAGCAGCAGTTCCACGACGCCCGGATCGAGTACGACCGCGAGATCTACGGCGACACGACCACCCGCCAGAACGGGCACACGCAGAACTGGTGGGACCGCTACGGAAACGGCCTGACCCAGCGCTACGACCGCGAGCAGCAGGAGTTCCTGCGGCTGTCGCGGTAAAACCGCTTCAGTCCAAATCGGATAACCGGGCCGTCAGGTCCTCGACCAGCCGGGTCACCAGCCGGTCGAGGAGCTGGCGGTCTTCCGCTGTCCAGTCGCTCATCGCGCCGGCGAACCAGTCTTCGATGACGCCGATGTAGCGTTCGGCCGCGGCTTTTCCTTCCGCGGTCAGCTCGATCAGCCGGGCCCGCTGGTCGTCCGGGTCGGCCACGCGCCGCACCAGCCCGCGGCTTTCCAGCCCCTGCACCTGCCGCGTCACGTGCGGCCCAACGACGTTCATCCGGTTCGCGATCTCGCCGACCCGCAGCGGCGCGTCCTCGATGTGCAGGATGCCGAGCACGGTCATAGCCGGCCGTTCCAGCGGCAGCCCGGTGGCCTCGACCGCGCGCTCGAACAGCTTGCCCCGGCGCAGCGACCCGCTCAGCTCGTTCAGCCGGGGCAGCAGGTCCCGGAGCAGGGAAGGGACGGCGGACATCGCGGGCTCCTTGATTAGATACCTAAGTTAGGTATACAGTTGGCTCACCGGGATCGCGCAAGGCAGTTCCGGCCGGTCTCGAAAATGATACCTAAGGTAGGCATCTACCGCCTGCCGGGGAAAAGGGGAGAACCATGAGCAGGAGTGTGCTGATCTCGGGGGCGAGCATCGCGGGCCCGGCGCTGGCGTACTGGCTGAACCGGTACGGCTTCGCGGTCACCGTGGTGGAGAAGGCGGCGGCGGTGCGCGGCGGCGGGTACCCGATCGACATGCGGGGCCCGGCGGTCGAGGTGCTGCGGCGGATGGGGCTGGAGGAGCGGGTGCGGGCGCGGCACGTCGACACCCGGCGGCTGACGTTCCTCGACGGGGACGGCGGCGTCCTGAACAGTGTCGCACCGACCGTGATCACCGGGGACGAGTCCGGGTACGACATCGAACTGGCGCGCGGCGACCTCACCAGCGCGCTCTACGACGCGGTCCGCGACGACGTCGAGTTCCGCTTCTCGGAGTCGATCGCGACGCTGGACGACCGCGGCGACGGGGTCGACGTGACCTTCTCCAGCGGCCGGAGCCAGTCGTTCGACCTGGTCATCGGTGCGGACGGACTGCACTCGAAGACGCGTTCGCTGGCCCTCGGGCCGGAGGAGGAGTTCCACCGCTACCTCGGCTACTGCTTCGCCGGATTCACCATGCCGAACTATCTCGGCCTGTCGCACGAGGGCATGTCGTGGGCGGTCGCGGGCCGGTCGGCGTCGCTCTACGCCGCGGGCGACAGCGACCGGGACCAGGTGCACGGGTTCCTCGTTTTCACCCACGCCGACGCCCCCTTCTATGCGTTCGCCGACCCGGCCGCGCAGCGCGACCTGGTCGCGAGCCGCTTCGAGGGCTGCGGCTGGGAGGTGCCGCGGATGGTCGAGGCGATGCGCTCGGCGGACGATCTGTTCTTCGACGTGGTCAGCCAGATTCACATGCCGGTCTGGTCGAAGGGCCGCGTCGCGCTGGCCGGGGACGCCGCGCACGCGACGTCGTTCCTGTCCGGGCAGGGGTCGAGCCTCGCGATGATCGGCGCGTACCTGCTGGCGTACGAGCTGGCGGACGCTCCGCACGACGTCGCGTTCGCGGCGTACGAGAAGCGGTCGCGGGCGTTCGTGGAGGCCAACCAGGCGCTGGCGACGGGCGGGTCGGCGCTGATGTCGCCGCGGACCGAGGCCGAGGTCGCGGCGCGGAGCTCGGCGTTGCTGGCGTTGGACGGGCTGCCGGGGTCAGAGCACAGCGAGGTGCACAACTTGCTGACGCTGCCGCCGGAGCGCGCGACCGTCTGACCTGCTGCTGGCGAGTCGCTGCCCGGCGCCCGGACGCGGCGTGCGAGGCTACCCGGCGGCATTGCGCGGTGACGGAACGAGGCGGAATGAACGCGATTGCGCGCGGCGGCGGGATGCTCGCGGCGATTCTGGTGGTCGTCGGCGGCACGGCCGGGCTCGGGGTGGCGCTCGGGCTCGGCGGGACGGCGATGCTGGCCGGGCTGACCGCGTTGTTCTGCTTCATCGCCGCCACCGGCGGGCCGCTGCGGCCGGATCTGTGGCTGCTCGCGGCGTTCGCTCCCGCGGTCGTGCTCGGCGGGGCCGGGCCGCGGTTGCTGGGCGAGGTTTCGCCGGTCGCCTCGGTCGCGCTGCTCGTGCTGGTGGTGTTCGCTGCGGCCGTCGTGCCCGCGCTCGGGCCGCGGTATGTGACGGTCGGGCTCGGACTCGGCATGGCTTCGGTGTTCGGCTACGGCTTCCAGTTGAGCGGTGCGGCCAGCCCGGTGCAGATCATCAGTGCGCCGGCGCTGGCCGTCGGAGTCGTCTTCGTGCTGCGGCTTTTGATGGGCCTGCGTGACCCCGGCAAACCGACCCGCACCGCACTGGCCGACGCCCTCGCCGGACCAGACCGCGCGAGCGCGGAGCGGGCCGTGCGGTTGTGGGTGACCGACCGTCCGCGAGCGTGGCAGGCGCGAGTTCTCGCAGGCGGCGCGCGGTATCACGGCACGGCCGCGTTGTTGCGGGACCGGCTGCGCGCGTTCGACGAGGAGCAGGCAGCGGCCGTTTCCCGCGTGCTCGACGCCGCGGACGAACAGGTCGCGGCACTCGCGGAAGCGGTGCGGGCCAAGGCTGTCTCGGATCCGCCGGAGATCGAACGGCTCGACCCGGATGTCGCGCTGCCCGGGGACACCAGCGCGCTGCTCGACGAAGCCTGGGCCGGACTGTTCGCGATCCGGGAAGCGGTGCTGAATCGCGACGAGTCCATTGTGGACTTCCCAAGGCATCTCGTCCGTGAGGCCTTGCGACGCGAGGCGACCGGGGTGTTCTCGTGGCGGTCCGCGCAATTGCGGCACGCCGTCCGGTGTGCGCTGGGAATGCTGGTCGCGGCAGTGATCGCGACGTTCCGACCCGGCGACCCGCTCACGGTGTCTTTCCTGATGACGACCTTCGCGCTGATGCAGCCGGAATGGCGGGACACGCTGGCGAAGGCGTGGCAGCGCGCCGCCGGTGCCGTGGCCGGAGCCGTGGTCCTGGCGGTCGCGCTGTGGCTGTTGCCGCCGGGTGCGTTGCTGCCGCTGGGGATTGTCGCGCTGCTCGTCGGCTTCCCGTTCATGCAGGTCAAACCCATGGTGTTCAACGGCTGCATGGTGCTGATGAGCGTCGGAATGAACGCCACGACGCGACATCTGGACGCGGTTTCGGTGCTCGTGGAGTACCTGCTGCTGGTGGCGTTGGCGGTGGTGATCGGACTGCTGTTCGGCTTCGCCGCGGTGCCAGGCGTCCCGAAACCTTCAGTGGCACAACGATTTTCCGATGCTGTATCCGAGACTGGCGAACTGCTCGCGTCCGTAGCGGAACGGCTGCGCGGCGGAGGCGGACGACGCGAGGTCGGACTGCGGTTCCGCGCCGCCGCCCGAACGCACCAGGACCTGCTGAGTCCTGAACCCGGCAGCCGGGAGCCTTCGCCGGAGCAACGAGAAGCCCTGGAGGAAGCCGGGCAGGGTCTACGCGGGCTCGCCGCGTCGGCAGGCGCGCTGCTGCAGCGAGACGAACAGTCACCGACGATGGCGTCCTTCGCCTCGGCGGCTGCGGACGCGTTGGCGGGCAGTGGCGAGTTGCCGCCGCGTCCGGCCGACGTGGACGAGGAGGAACGGCTGCTGGCCGACCTCGTACGGGCTGACCTGCTCCGCGTGCATCGGGGCGCGGAGGTCCTCGCGAACTGAAGGCCGTGCGGCCACCGAATGCTTCCCTTGCGTACCTTCACCTTCTGTGCTCGCGGTGTCACCATCCGAACATGAGGAAACTCCCGATCGTGACGGTGACGGTGGCCATGGCACTGCTGTTCCCGGTATCCGCGGCGTACGCCGATCCGCCGCACAACCTGCCGCAGAACGCCAACGGGTACGAGCAATCCTTCTCGCCCGCATACGACTACGACGGCGACGGCTGCTACGCCACCCCCGCGATCGGCCCCGACGGCACGCTGGCGCCCGGCCTCAAAACCACCGGCGCGGTCAACGGCAACTGCCACGACAAGTCCGACCTGGACAACTCCCAGACCTACTCCCGGTCGACCTGCAACCACGGCTGGTGCGCGGTCGTCTACGCGAGCTACTTCGAAAAAGACCAGGCCGTAGACGGCAGCGGCCTGGGCGGGCACCGGCACGACTGGGAACACGTGATCTCGTGGATCGACCAGTCGGCGAACCAGGTCGAGTACGTGACGACCACGCAGCATTCCTCGCAGGTGACCTACCCCCGGTCGAAGGTGAGCTTCGACGGCGCCCACCCGAAGGCGGTCTACCACAAGGACGGCCCCGGCACGCACTTCTTCCGCCTGGCCGACGCTCACGACGAACCGCCGGAAAACCACTACCACGACTGGCGCTATCCGCCCCTGGTCGGCTGGGACGGCTGGCCGACGACCGCCCTGCGCGACCGTCTCATGGGCGCCGACTTCGGTGCCGCGACGATCAAGATCAGCGAAGGCCGGTACCAGGACCTGCTGGAAAAGTCGAAGCCCGCCGGCATTCCCTTCGACCCGCGCGGCTGACTTCCCGCAGCGTTCCGCCGAAAACCGGGTAATAGTAATCGGCATGCACTCGGACCCCGCGCTCCCGCTGGACGGATTCACCGTCGTCTCCATCGAACAAGCAGTAGCCGCCCCGCTGGCCACCCGCACCCTGGCCGACCTGGGCGCCCGGGTCATCAAGGTGGAACGCGCGGACGGCGGAGACTTCGCCCGGGAATACGACCACGTGGTCCACGGCACCGGCGCCCACTTCGTCTGGCTCAACCGAGGCAAAGAATCCCTGGCCGTAGACCTGAAAACCGAGGAAGGCCGCGACGCAGTACACCGCCTGATCGCCCGCGCGGACGTCTTCATCCAAAACCTGGCCCCAGGCGCGGCGGCCCGCCTGGGCTTCACCGCCGCAGACCTCCGGGCCAACCAGCCAGAACTCGTCACCGTAGACCTCTCCGGCTACGGAACCGGCGGCCCAAGGGAACAACGCAAGGCCTACGACATGCTCGTCCAAGCCGAAGCGGGCCTGATCGGCATCACCGGCACCCCGGAAACCCCGGTCAAAACCGGCATCCCCACCTCGGACATAGCCTCCGGAATGTACTGCGCGCAAGCAGTCCTGGCCGCCCTCCTGCGCCGCGTCCGAACCGGCCAAGGCGCGACAGTGGAGGTGACGATGCTCGAAGCGACCGTCGAATGGATGGGCTACGCGATGTACAGCCAGATGTACTCCGGCCGCCAGCCCGCGCGGATGGGCCTGAGCCACGCCTCCATCGCCCCCTACGACGCGTACCCGACGAAAGACGGTCAGATGCTGATCGGCGTCCAGAACGACAGCGGCTGGCGAACCCTGGTCATCGCGGTCCTCGAAGCCCCTCAACTAGCCGAAGACCCCCGATTCACCACCAACGTCCTGCGCGTGAAACACCGCGCGGAATGCGACGCGGCAGTAGCCGCCGAAACCGCCCGATGGTCCACAGTGGACCTGGACGACCGGCTGGCCAAGGCTGGAATCCCTGCCGCACAAGTAAAACAGGTCGCCGACGTCGTAGCAGACCCGCAGCTGCGCGCCCGCGACCGCTGGCGGACGATCGGCACCGAACACGCCACGGTCGACGCGCTGCTGCCGCCGGTGACGTTCGCGGACGTCGAGGCGCGGATGGGCGACGTCCCGGCGTTCGGCGCGCATACCCGTGCGCTGCTTGAAGAAGCCGGGCTGGACGCCGACGATCTGCTGAACCGGGGGATCGCCGCCGAGCCGCGTTGACAGTTGTATGGTGCATCTCTAGCATGCGGGGACATGCCGGGAGAAGACCGCGACGGCGATGCCCTGGACGCTATCCACCGCGCGATGATCCTGTTTTCCCGCGGGTCCCGGGTGCGCTCGAACGAACTGTACGAGGGGCTCGGGTTCGTGCAGTACACGATGCTGTCCTCGATCGACCTCGCGGACTGCGCGCACGCCGCGGATCTCGCTCAGGAGTACGGGCTCGATCCCTCGACCGTCAGCAGGCAGCTGGCGGAACTGGAGACCGCCGGGCTGCTGGTGCGCGGTCCGGATCCGCGGCATTCGCGCCGGCAGCGGCTCGAGCTGACCGAGGACGGGCATCGCGCGCTGGCGATTACCCGTGCGGCGCAACGGGAACGGCTCGAGGAGCGGTTGCGGGACTGGCCGCGCCGCGACGTGGCCGAGTTCGGGCGGTTGCTGACCAGGTTCGTCGAGTCCTAGCCGTCCACAGTGGACTCCCGGTGACCCGCAGCGGCTTGGTCAGCCGCGGCGGATCGGGCCCAGCTTCGAGGAAAGGTCCTCGGCGAGATCGGCCGGACGGGGCGGTCCGGCGGCGCGGTCGGCGGCCCAGGCGAGCGCGAGCCGGCTCGGTTCCCAGCCGTCCTCGTCGATCCGGACCAGCTGGAACTCCGGCGGCGAGAACATCCGGCCGATGAACGACGCCGGCGCGTAGGACACGAGGGCGACCAGCCGCCGGTTGAACACCTGCGCGGCCATTTCGAGTTCGCCGCCGCGTCCGCTGACCGCGCGGACGATGTTGCGGACGCCGCGTTTCGCGAGCCGCCGGGTCAGCGCGGCGAGGATGACCGGGTTCGGCCGGGCGAAGTCGATGACCACCTCGCGGTCGCGCAATTCCTCGATGTGGACGAGGTCGCGGCAGGCGAGCGGATCGTCCGCGCGGACCGCGATCGCGCCCTGGTACTCGGCGACAGTGCGGGCGCGCAGCCGCTGGTCCTCGACGGCCAGATGGATCAGCCCGAGTTCCAGATGCCCGGACACGAGCTTCGCGGTGACCTCGGCCGCGGACCCGGCTACCTCGAACGTCGCCGGGGAAGCGAGCCCGCTGACCGCGGTTTCGAGGTCTTCGAGCAGATCCGACGGCGCGTACGCGGTGGCCCCGACCCGGATCGGCGTGCCGTCTTCGAGGACTCCCGCCGCGATGTCCTTCAGCCCGTCGACCTGCCGCAGGATCGCCCGCGCCGGGCCGAGGAGCGCTTCGCCGAGCGGGGTGAGGCGGACCTCGTGGTAGTGCCGTTCGAACAGCGGGCCGCCGAGTTCGCGCTCGAGCAGCTTGATCTGCTTGCTGAGCGGCGGAGGGGTGATCCGCAGCCGGTCCGCCGCGCGCTTGAAATGGAGCTCGTCGGCGACCGCGACGAAGTACTTGAGCCGGGTGAAGTCGATCTCCATCGTCCAATGTCCAGCGGGGCGGGGTTTTCGGCGATCATACGGCGGGGGAGGGGAGTCCGGCCGGTTGTCGGTGCGGGCTGGGATCGGGGACGGCCGGGGCGAGCTGTGCGTTCGGTGTCGCGGGAATCCAGCGGGCGATCAGACGTCACGCTGCGCGAGCGTCCGCCCATCACCACCGGAATCCAGCGCGACAAGACCGCCGAACTGTCACCCCGCGCGCGCAGCCCGCCCGCCGCTCTCCTCCGGTGCCTCCAACACCCCGCGAGCCACCAGCCCAGCCGTCTCCGCGACTCCCAGCCCCAGCAACTCCGCGGCGATCTCGAATGTCTGCTCGCCCAGCAACGGTGCCTGCCCCACCGGCGGGTCGGCGACGTGCGCGGCATGGATCTGCACGTTCTCCAGCACGTACGGCTCCTCCGCGTACGGATGCAGCTCCTCCCGAAACGCGCGCCGCTCCCGGTACTGCTCCCATTCCGGCAGATCAGCGGCCCGCAGCATCGCCCCGGCCGGAACACCAGCAGCCTGCAGCAGATCCATTGCCGCGAACGGGGAATGCCGCTCCGTCCACTTGGTCACCGCCGCGTCGATCCGGGCGCGGGAAGCAGCCCGCCCGGACCGGGTGGCCAAAACAGGGTCGGCGGCCAGGTCGGGACGGTCCAGCACCGAGCACAACGCACCCCAATCCGCGTCGCCGCGGACGGTGACGGCCAGCCAATCATCGTCGCCGGCGGTCGGGAAGACGCCCCATGGCGCGTCGTGCGCGGGGCCGTCCCAACGGTGTCCTCGGCGGGCCAGGTCTTCGGCGGCGATCCGGCCCGCGAAGTGGCTCAGCATCACCTCGGACTGCGCGACGCTCACCGCCCCGCCCTGGGCACTGCGTTCGCGGCGGACGAGCAGCGCCAACGCGGCCAGCGCGCCGATCCGGGCGCACACGTGGTCGGGATAGACCGTGACGGCGTCACTGAACGTGCCCGGCTCACCCGGGTAGATCCACTCGCTGGTGAGTCCGGTCGCGGCGCGCACCAGCGGGCCGTAGCCGAGCCGCCTCGCCCACGGGCCGGTCGGGCCGAACGCGGAGCTGTCCACCACGACGATGCCGGGGTTGACCTCGGACAGCGTGGCCCGGTCGAGGCCGAGCGAGGCGATGACGCCGGGTTTGAAGTTGGTCAGCACGACGTCCGACTGCGCGACCAGCCGCCGCACCAGCGCCTGGCCTTCGGGATCCCGCAGGTTGACGCCGATGGCGCGTTTGTTGCGGTGCCCGGCGGCGAATCCGTGCGACATCAGGCCCGGCAGCGCGGCGCGGGAACCGTCCGGAAACGCCGAGTTCTCGATCTTGATGACGTCCGCGCCGAGATCGCCGAAGAGTCGTCCGGTATCGCCGCCGACCACGATCACGCCGAGGTCCAGGACCCGGATTCCTTCCAGCGGACGGCCTTCACCGCGACGGGCGCGAGCGGCCAGGATCGGCGCGGCGGTGACTCGCGCGCCGGTAGCCGGACCGGCGACGGCGCGGTGTCCGTCGATTTCGGTGATCCCGGCCGGAACTGGCGCGATCAGGCCGGGCGACAGTTCGGTGTCGCGGAAGAAGCCGCGGGCGGTGAGCTGGTCGGTGTGCAGGGCTTCGGCGAGCGTGCGCACCGCAGCGGTCGGCACGCCGTGGCGCTGGCCCTCGCACTCCAGCTCGGAGCGGGTGCGGTCGGCGAAAAAGCGGCCGATCGCGGGCAGCAGATCCGGTGCCGCATAACGTTCGCGCACCTGGTCGTACTTCGGGTCGGCGAATTCGGCCGGACTGCCCATCCATTCGAACATCCCGCGCCACTGCCGTCGCGACAGCAGGCAGATCCGGATATACCCGTCCTGGCAAGGGAAAATCGGGTACCGGTGGCGTTCTTCGGTGCGTCCGCGCGGAAGGTCGCTCAACGGCACTCCGGCGGCGGCGCTGCCGACCATGCCGAACGCCGGGTCCAGCGCCTGCATCGCTCCGTCGAGGACGGAGAAGTCGATGCGGTCGCCGCGCCCGGTGCGCAGCCGGCCGAGGTACAGGCTCACCGCCTGGAACGCGGCTTGCGCGGCGGCGACGTGGTACGGCAGTTCGCCGGGCGGCAGCAGTGGCGCGCGGCCGGGGATGCCGGACCGGGAGAGTTCGCCGGTCAGCGCGTGGAACACCGGGGTGGTGGCCTGCCAGTGCCGCCGGGTCGTAGCGCGGCCGAAATCGCTGATCGACAGGATGACCAGCCCGGGATGCCGGGTGCGCAGGCCGGAGACGTCGAGGAGTTCCTCGGCGGGCGAACCCGGCGGGGTGGTCTCGATCAGCAGGTCGGCGTCGGCGAGCAGCTGTTCCCAGCCGTGCGAGCCGGGTTCGGCGGTGGCGTGGGCGAAGCCGTGCCGGTCGATGGCGGTGCCGAGCGCGACGCCGTCGACGACCGGGCCGGTGGTGCGTTCGTCGGTGACGCCGGGCAGGACGACCCGGGTGACGCGCGCGCCGAGATCGGCCAGCAGCCGTCCGGTCGCGGTCATCGAGCCGGAGGACAGATCGAGCACGCGGACCCCGGACAGCGGCGGGTCGTAGGTGTCGGACAAGGAAACCAGCCTCCTCGATGGCTCAGCTGCGACGGACGGCGCGGAAGGGCAGGTCGCGGTCGATCTCGGGTTCCTTCGGCAGGCCGAGGACGCGTTCGGCGATGATCGTGCGCTGGATCTGGTCGGTGCCGCCGCCGATGGAGGTGAAAAACGCGTTGAGCGCCAGGAAGTTCACGTCGTCGGCGACCGGGTTCTCGTCCCCGGCGAGCAGCGTTTCCGGACTGGCGATGTCGGTGCGGAGGCGGCCTTCAGCGTGCAGGATGCCGGACATCGCGAGCTTTCCCAGCGACATCACCGAACTGGACGTGCCCTGTTCGGCGGCGGCCTTCGCGCGGGCGTTGTTCAGCGCGTTCAGTTCGCGCAACGCGAGCACGGTGGCCAGGTTGTCGCGGATGACCGGGTCGGCGAGGCGGCCGCGTTCCCGGGCCAGTTCGACCAGGTCGTCGGCGATCGATCCGTGCCGCGACGCCCGTGCGCCGTCGCCCATGATGGAGCGTTCGTACGCCAGCGCGGTCTGCAGCACGCGCCAGCCTTTGCCCTCGTCGCCGACCAGGTAGTCCGCCGGGATCTCGACGTCGGTCAGGAAAACCTCGTTGAAGTGCGATTCTCCGGTGATCTGCACCAGCGGCCGGATGTCGACGCCGGGCTGGTGCATCGGCACGACGAAGTAGCTGAGGCCCTTGTGCTTCGGGACATCCCAGTCGGTGCGCGCGATCAGCAGCGCGTAGTCCGCGGTTTTCGCGCCGGACGTCCAGACTTTCTGGCCGTTGACGATCCAGCGGTCGCCGTCGCGGACCGCGGTGGTGCGGACTCCGGCGAGGTCGGAACCGGCACCGGGTTCGCTGTAGAACAGGCAGGTCCGGGAGCGTTCGGTGAGAACGTCGTGCAGCAGGTCGTTCTTGAGTTTTTCGGTGCCGAACGCGAGGACTGTGTTGGCGGGGATGCTGTATTTGTCCTGTCGCGCACCAGGTGCGTTTGCGGCGTCGAACTCGGCGGCGATTACGTCGGCCAGCTCAGCCGGGTACGCGCGGCCGGACCATTCGACCGGCCAGGTCGGCACGGCGTATCCGGCGGCGACGACTTTTTCCAGCCACGCAATGCGTTCCGGCGTGGTGCTCCAGCGATCCTCGGCCGGGGCGAGCCCGGTCCATTCCGCGGCGAGCCACGCGCGGACTTCTTCGCGGAGCTGATCCGCGGCGGGCAGGGTGGTGGTCATGGGTCAGGCCCCTTTCGAGACGAGGTAACGCTCCCGGTGCAGCCGCGAGCTGCCGAACAGCTGTGCGCCGGAGCGGGCGCGGCGCAGGTACAGGTGCGCCGGGTGCTCCCAGGTGAAGCCGATCCCGCCGTGCATCTGGATCGCTGACAGAGCAACGGTTTCGTACGCTTCCGCGCACGCGAACCCGGCGAGCGCGATCGCGCCGGGACTGCCCTCTGACGCGGCGTGCCGGGCGGCGGAGGTCGCGGATTCGACGTCCAGGAGACGGTCGGCGGCGAGGTGCTTCATCGCCTGGAAACTGCCGATCGCGCGGCCGAACTGCACGCGGGTCTTGAGATATTCGACGGTCGTCTCAAAGATCTTGCGAGCGCCGCCTGCCTGTTCTCCGGCCAGCGCGATGATGGTGGTGTCCAAGGCTTTCCGCACAGCTTCCCAACCTGCCGTACCAACGCGCCGCGCTGGTGTATCAGCGAAGGTGAATTGAGACAGCCGTACGGTCGGGTCGAATACCTCCGCCGCAGTGCGGGTGAAACCGGACGCGTCGGGGGAGACCTCGAAGACGCCGATGTCGTCGCTGGTGCGCGCGACGACGAGAATGATGTCGGCGAGCTGGCCCCAGGTGACGTACGACGCGGTCCCGGTGAGAGTCCCGTTTGCTTGTACCGCAATGCTTTCGGGGGTCCACGCGCTACTGACGGCAACGGTCCCGATCGAAGAACCGTCGGCGAGCGCGGGCAGCAGACGGCGTTTGTCCTCTTCGGACCCGGCCGCGTCGATGAGCGTCGCGGTCAGCACCGAGCTGGACAGAAACGGCGACGGCAGCAGCGCCGCCCCGATTTCCTCCGACACCGCTTCGAGTTCTTCCGCGCCCAGCCCGACGCCGCCGTATTCGGTCGAGATCAGCAGGCCGGGCAATCCCAGTTCGGCCAGTTGCTTCCACAGTTCGGGGTCGTAGCCGGACTCGGTCGCCATCACGCGGCGTACGTCGGCCTCGGTGCAGCGGTCCGCGAGCAGGTCGCGCACCGCCTCCCGCAGCTGTTCGGTTTCCGCGGCGCTGATCGCCATCGCCGGACCGCCTTTCCCGTCGTCGGGTCCCGATTTCCATGCTGGGCGCGGAAAACGGCGATGTACATCACGGATTCCGACACCGGCAGGTTTCCGCAAGGGACATCAGGGCACGTGTCGCGGGCGCTCATCTGCCGGTGTCCCGACCGGTCGTTTACGCCGCGTCAGCGGGATGCGAACGTGGAGGTGCGACCACCGGTCGGGAACGGAGTGCGACGATGACGAGCAGGCGGGAGACCCCGGCGCGCCGGAGGGCGGCAATCGCCGGCCTCGGGCTCACTGAGCTGGGAAAAGTCTACGGTCCGAGCGCGCGGCAGTTCGCCGCGCAGGCGGTCCGGCGAGCGGCGGACGACGCCGGGATCGGGCTGTCGGACATCGACGGGCTGCTGGTGTCCGCCGGAACGACGCCCGGAGTGGACCTGAGCCTGCAAGTCGACTTAGGACTGCGCGACCTGCGCATGTTCACCCAAATGCAGGCGTTTGGCTCGACGGCGGGCGCGATGGTGCAGTACGCCGCGATGGCCGTCGAGGCGGGCATGGCCGACACCGTCGCCTGCGTGTTCGCGGACGCGCCGCTCAAGCAAGGCAAAGCGACCGGCGCGGCCTACGGCGGCCGTCGCGTGACCCCGACCGGCTGGGGAAGTCTGCTGGGCTCCAGCGGTTTCGCCGGGCCGAACTCGTTCTACGCGCTCGCCGCGCGACGGCACATGAAGACTTACGGCACCACGAGCGAGCAGCTCGGCGCGATCGCGGTCGCCCAGCGCGCGTGGGCGGCGAAGAACCCGCTGGCGCAGCTGCGGGAGCCGATCACCCTGGCGGATCATCAAGCGTCCCGGTTCATCGCGGAACCGTTCCACCTGCTCGACTGCTGCCTGGTGTCGAACGGCGGCGCGGCCGTGATCGTGACTTCGGCGGAACGAGCGGCAACGATGGCCCAGCCTGCGGTCCAGGTGCTCGGCTGGGGACAGGCGCACCCGGGGAATTCCTTCCGCCGCAACGACAATCTCGGCCTCGTGAGCGGCGCGGCGCAGTCCGGTCCGGCGGCGATGGAGATGGCCGGAGTGACCATCGAGGACATCGACGTCGCCGAAATCTACGACTGCTACACCTTCACCGCGCTGCTCACCCTGGAGGACTACGGGTTCTGCGGCAAGGGCGAAGGCGGCGAGTTCGTCGCGACGCCGGGCATGCTCGGCCCGGACGGCAAGCTCGCGGTGAACACCGGCGGCGGCCAGCTGTCGTCGTACTACCTGTGGGGCATGACGCCGCTGTCCGAGGCGATCATCCAGGCCCGCGGCCAGGGCGGCGAACGCCAGGTGCCGAAGCACGACACCGTGCTGGTGTCCGGCAACGGCGGCATTCTGGACCACCACAGCACGCTCGTGCTCGGAACGGAGGGATGACAGTGCGGATCAATCCAGTCGCCCGCGACGAGGAGTCCGCGGCGTTCTTCGACGGCACTGCGATCGGCGAGTTCCGGCTTCTGCGGCGGCGCAGCACCGGCGAGTACCTCGACCCGCGCACGGTCCCGGACCCCGACGACGATCTGGAGTGGACGCCCGCGGCGGGAACCGGCACGGTGGTGTCGTGGTCGGTGGTGCACAAGCGGGCGCGCGACGGCGGCGAGCCGGAACGCGTGGTCGTCGGCATCGTGGAGCTGGCCGAGGGACCGTGGTGGTGGTGCCGGCTCGACGCCGACCCGGACGCGGACCTCTGGCAGCTGCCGGTGCGGGCAGTGTTCGTGCCCTCCGGTCCCGATCCTGACCACGAGAAGGTGCCGGTCTTCGCACCGGCGGAGGAGGCAGACCATGCCCGATGACGCTCCCGCCGCACTCGTCGAACAGCGCGGACACGTCCTGGTCGTCACGCTCAACCGGCCGCACGCGATGAACGCGGTCAACGCCGAGCTGAGCGAACTCGTCGGCACCGCGCTGGAGCGGGCCGAACAGGATCCGGAAACGCGCGTCGTCGTGCTGACCGGCGCGGGGGAGCGGGCGTTCTGCGCCGGAGCCGACCTGAAAGCCGTGTCGCGCGGCGAATCGCTCGCCGCGCCCGGTCATGCGGAATGGGGCTTCGCCGGCTACGTGCGGCACCCGATTTCGAAGCCGACGATCGCCGCGGTGAACGGGTTCGCCCTCGGCGGCGGCACCGAACTCGCGCTGGCCAGCGACTTGGTGGTGGCGGCCGAATCGGCGAAATTCGGCCTGCCCGAGGTGAAACGCGGCCTCTTCGCCGCCGCCGGCGGGGTGTTCCGGCTGCCGAGGCAGATCCCGCGGAAGATCGCGATGGAGATGATGTTCACCGGCGAACCGCTGGACGCCGCCCGCGCGGCGACGCTGGGGCTGGTGAACCACGTGGTCCCGGACGCCGACGTGCTGACTGAGGCATTGGCGCTGGCGGAGAAAATCGCCGCGAACGCGCCGTTGGCGGTGCAGGCCAGCAAACGCGTCGCACTGGGCATTGTGGACGGTGCGATCTCGGCCGAGGACAGCGACTGGGACAACACGCGTGAGAACGCCGTCGGGGTCATGACGAGCGAGGACGTCCGCGAGGGGACGCTGGCGTTCGTCGAGAAGCGCGCGCCGGTTTGGCGGGCTAAGTAAGCGTTCTGTACTCGGGGAAACGCGCTCTGTTCGCATCGGGTACGTGAGGGAATCAGAGTCAATGAGGGTTCCCCTCACGTACCGCCCCGCCGACACCGGGATCGTGGCAGACTCGGCAGATGCGCGGGTGGGGGGCGACGCCGTGGACGCGGGCGCCGAGAACAGGGTGGCGGCAACCGGCGGTCGTAGTGGCCGCGATCGCGGCGGCGGTGCTCGTCGCGCTGCCTGCCGCGGCGGTGGCGTTGTTCCTGTCCTCGGCCGGGAACGCGACGCTGCACGACCAGATGGACCGGGCGTGCCAGTGGGCGGTCGGCGCGGAATGGACCGGCGGGCTGCCGATGTCGCGGCCGTATCCCGAAGACACCGGGCCGGCCGGGAAAGCGCTCTACGACGCCCGGCTCGCGGCCGCCCGCGACGCTGCTCGGCAGGTGCCGCGGCTGTCCGGCGTGCGGTCGACGCTCTCCAGCAGCGCGAAGGTCAACCCGGTCCGGCCGGGCTCGCCGAATCCGGAACAGTCCGCGACGTGGCTGGTCTACCAGGACGATTTCGCGTCACACCTGCAGGTCCTGGAGGGCGGCAAGGGCCAGGGGGTCTGGGTGTCGAGCCAGTTCGCGCAGGCGCGCGGGCTGCACGCGGGCGACCAGGTCGCGATCCAGGGCGGCTGGGCGCCGAGGACGGGCGTGCCGCCGGGCGCGCCGGTGGCGACGATGCCGGTCGCCGCGGTGTACCGGGACCTGCGCGAGCTGCCTGACCAGCCGTTCTGGTGCCATCTGCAATCGCTGTACCGGCCGAATCCGCTGAGCGAGGCGCCAGTGTTCCCGGTGGCGTTCGTGTCTCGGGACGCGCTGTTCGGCTTGACCCCGGCAGACTCGGGCGTCGGCAGTTACCTCGAAGCCTCGGTCGACCAGGACGGCCTGACCACGGAGAACGCGCCCGCCACGATCGCTGGCCTGGAACAGGTGAGGACGCGCACCGAGAATCAGCCGGACCTGTTCGCGCAGCGCGGCCGGATGCAGTTCACGTCGTCGCTGCGCGGCATCGCCGACCGGGCTGACCAGGTCGAATCCTCGCTCGCCGCGACGGTCGTGCCGATCGGCGTCGCCGGATCGCTGACCGGGCTGGTCATTTCGGTGACGGTCGGGTCGTTCTGGGTCGAACGCCGCCGGGCCGAGCTGGCGGTGCTGTCCGCGCGCGGGGCCGGGCCGGGCGCGCTGGCCGGGAAAGCGTTGCTGGAGCTGGGTTCCATCGCGCTGCTCGGCACCATCGGCGGCTGGTTCGCCGCGCGCGGGCTGGTCAGCGCGCTGGGGCCGAGTCCGCTGGTGACGTCGTCCGCGCTGGGCTCTTCGATCGGCGGCGCGGCGGTCGCTTTCCTGGCGACGCTCGCCGGGATCGCCGGTTCGGTCGTCCTCCGCACGCGGGCGATGTTCGACGCGCGCACGTCGCGGATCCGGCATCTGCCGTGGGAAATCCTGCCGCTGGTCGCTGCGGTGGTCTGCTACTTCGCGCTCGGCGACGGTACGCAGACCGGGCTCGGCCAGGCCGGTTCGGTCGCGCGGATCCCGCCTCGGCTGATTGTCGTGCCGCTGTTGCTGGTGCTGGGGTTGGCGATGCTGGTGACCCGGGTCGTGCGGCTGACGTTGCCCCGGATCCGTGCGGTACGGCGAGAACGGGCGGTGGCGTTCCTGGCCTGGCGGCGGCTTGCTTCGGCACCGGCCGCGGCAGCCGTGCTGGTCGGAGCGACCGCGGTACCGGTGGCGCTTTCGATCTTCGCCACCACGGTCACCGGATCCGTCCAGCGCACGCTCGACGACGAGGGCCAGCTCGTGGTCGGCTCGGACGTCGTCGTGCATTTGACCGGTCCTGCCGCGATTCCGGCTGGCCTCAGTGGACAGTCCACATTGGTCGATCGCTACGACTCGGCGTACCTGGGCGCCAAGACGGTGAACGTGCTCGGCGTCGACCCGGCGACCTTCGGCTCCGCCGCGTTCTGGGACGACCACTTCAGCGGGCCGACGCTGTCGGAGCTGCTCGACCAGATGTCCGGCGACACCGCGGTCGGTGTCATCGCGGGAGTCCCGGACGCGCCCGAGCAGGCGACGCTCAGCATCGGGGGCAAGGACCTGCCGCTGCGCGTGGTCACGGTGGCGCAGTTGCCCGGGAAGAGCGCTGGGTTCCCCGAATTGCTGCTGCGCAAGGACATTCTCGCCAAGTTCGCCGGAGAGAGCGTGCACCGCGAGCTGTGGGCGCGCGGCGATCCGGCGCAGGTGCTGCCGGAACTGGGCAAGGCCGGGGTTCCGTCCGGGACAGTGAGCCGCGCGACCGACGTCACCGCGCACGGTGTGTATGGCGGAGTGACTTACACGTTCGCGTTTCTGACCGCAGTGTCCGCTTTGGTCGGTGTGGTTGTCCTAGTTGGACTCTTGCTGTACCTCAATGCCCGGGCGCGCGCCCGCCGCGGAGCGTATGTCCTATTGCGACGGATGGGCATCACCTCGGGTGCGCACTGGCGGGCGCTCGCCTACGAGGTCGGCGGGTTGCTGGCGGCCGGCTTCGCGTTGGGCATCGGTTTCGCGGCCATTGCGGTCTCGGTGACCTCCGAGGGCTACGACCTCGATCCGGCGACGCCGCCGGGCACCGTGATCCCGGTGCCGTGGGGGCCGGGCGGGCAGCTGTTGCTGGCGGCAGTGGTCGTCGCGCTTGTCGTTACTTATGCGGCCCAGCGCGCGGCTGCGCGGGCGTTGCCTTCGGAGGTGCTGCGTGACACTGCCTGATGCTGTTCGAGGTACTGGATTGACGCACAGCTACCGCACCGCGGGCCGTTCGCTGACCGCTTTGCACGAGGTCTCGATCGCCGCCGCACGCGGCCGGATTACCGCGCTGGTCGGGCCTTCCGGTTCGGGAAAATCGACCTTGCTGCGGTTGCTGGCGTGCCTGGAACGGCCGGACGAGGGCCGGGTCGAGGTCGGCGGCACGGACGTCACCGCGTTGTCCGCACGGGCGCGCCGGGCGGTGCGGAGGCGACGGATCGGTTACGTATTCCAGAATCCGGTCGACAACCTGCTGGATTACCTGACGGTGCAAGAACATCTGGAGCTGGCCGCGAAAATGCGCGGCACCGGCCTTTCCCTGTCCCTGCTCGAACGACTGGGCTTGGACGACCGTCGTAGTCACCGCCCGCGCCAGCTCTCCGGCGGCGAACAGCAACGAACCGCGCTCGCGTTCGCGGCCGTCGGCGACCCGGACGCGGTGCTGGCGGACGAACCGACCGCGCAACTGGACCGTTCGTCGGCCGGATTGGTGGCGGAGGCGTTCCGTGCTTTGGCTGAGGCCGGTCAGACTGTCGTGGTCGCGACGCACGACCCCGTGCTGGCGGAAGCGGCGGACGACGTGGTGGAACTCGTGGACGGGAGGGTCCGGTGAGTGCCTTGCTCAGTCTGTCGGACGTAAGCCGTTCCCACGGCGGGATGCCGGTGCTGCGGCACACGAGCCTGGACCTGATGGCGGGCGAACTGGTCGCCCTGACCGGCCCGTCCGGCTCGGGAAAAAGCACCTTGCTGATGATCGCGGGCGGCTGGGATGCGCCGGACAGCGGGACCGTGACCGCGCACCCGCCGATGCCGGACGTGCCGGTGTCGGAACAGCCGTGGCATGCGCTGGCTTTCGTGCCGCAGTCGATCGCGCTGTTCGAGGAGTTGACGGTCGCCGACAACCTCGCTTTCGCCGCGCGGACCGCGGTGGAGCCGCCGGATCGGTCGAAGCTGCTGGAAACCCTGGACCTCGCGAAGCTGGCGGACCGGTTGCCGAGCGAGGTTTCGCGCGGGGAACAGCAACGGGGCGCGGTGGCGCGCGCTTTGGCGTCGGGCCCGTTGGTGCTGCTCGCGGATGAGCCGACGTCACATCAGGATCGTGCGCACGCGGAGATGGTGCTGACGGCTCTGCGCCGAGCAGCGGACCGCGGGACGGCGGTGTTGGTCGCGTCCCACGATCCGCTGCTGGCCGAGCACGCGGACCGCATCGTCGCGGTCGGCGAGTGAGTCAGTCCACTTTGGATGGGTGTCGCGCGAGGGCGGTCACCTGGATGTCCATGTACGGGAACAGCGGCAGGTTCGACAGGATCTGGTGCAGCTCGTCGTGGTCGGCGACGTCCAGCACCGAGTAGTTCGCGTACTCGCCCGCGATCCGCCAGATGTGCGGCCATTTCCCGCTGCGCTGCAGCTGCTGGCTGTACTCCTTCTCGCGCGCGATGAGGGCGTCGCGGACCGCCGGGTCCAGGTCCGGGGGAAGGCGGACGTCCATCCGCACGTGGTAAAGCATGGTTCTCCGATCGAATCAGGCCGGATCAGGCCGGGTCGAGGACGAAGTTGTACTCGATGGCCTCGCCGTCGCCGGACGGCTGGGGGTCGAGCAGCAGTTCCGGCTTCACCGCGGACGCGATGTCGTCGTCGTTGTGCTCGTCGCCCGGGAAATACAGCTGCGCGGTGAGCAGTTCGTGCCCCGGCGCGGACACCTTGACGTGCAGGTGCGCCGGACGCCACGCGTGCCAGCCCGCCGCCGCGATCAGTTTGCCGCACGCGCCGTCGGTCGGGATCTGGTACGGCGCGGGGCGCACGGTGCGGATCTCGAAGCGGCCTTCGTCGTCGGTGGTGAAGGTGCCGCGCAGGTTCCACTCCGGGATGTCCGGCGCGAACTGCGAGTACAGCCCGTCCGCGTCCGCGTGCCACAGTTCGACCTTCGCGCCGCCCAGTGCCTCACCGGTGGTGGAGGTGACCTGTCCGGTCCAGGTGAGCGCGGTGCCCGGCTCGTTTTCCCGCGAGGGGACCGAACCGCGCGCGCCCTGCTCGGGGGCGTCCGGCACGTAGTAGGGGCCCTCGATGGTGCCCTTGTTGCCCTGGCGGTGCTCGGTGGCGACGTCCTCGACGACGTGCTCGACCCAGACGTCCAGGAACAGCGGCCATTCTCCGTCCTCGCCGACGCTGATCAGCCACGACTTGAGCGCGTTGTACTCCTCGTAGGTCACCTTGTGCTTGCGGATCGTCGCGTGCACGGCCTCGAGCACCTCGCGGGCGAGCAGGCTGACCCGCTCCTTCGGGGTGCCCGCGACGCCGGCGAGCTTGTCGCTCTTGAACCGTTCGGTGGCGTTGGCTCCGGACGCGGCGGCGGTGGGGGAATGCGTGGCAGTCATGAATCCTCCTTGATCCATCGGGGGTTTCCGGCTCAGCGGTCTTGCCGGTAGTGCCGGAGCTTGCCGGGGTCGAGTGCGGCGCCGAGGCCGGCGCCGGGGCGGATGACCAGTTCGCCGTCCGCGATGCACAGCGGTTCGGCGAGCAGGTCGTCGGTCATGTCGAGGAAGTTGGACAGTTCGCCGGGACGGCGCGACGTCAGCTCATACGCCGATCCGAACGCGACAGTGCACAGTGAACCGAGCTGCCCGTCGATCTGGTTGCCCATCACCACTTCCAGCCCGAGACCCTCCGCGAGATGGTGCGTGCGCTGCGAACGCGTGAAGCCGGTGCGGGCGGTCTTGATGCTGATCGCGGTGGCCGATCCGGAGAGGATCTCGCGCGTCACGTCAGCGGGGGTCACCGCGGATTCGTCGGCGATGAACGGAATGTCCACCTGGGACACCAGCCAGCGGCGGCCGAGCACGTCGTCGGCCGGGCACAGCTCCTCGGCGAACAGCAGATCGAGGTCGGCCATTTCCCGCATCGCGCGGGCGGATTCCGCGGCGGTCCAGCCCCGGTTGCCGTCCACATACAGGTCGACCTCGGCGCCGAACCGTTCCCGCAAAGCGCGAACCACTGCGGTGTCAAGGGAAACCGGACGGCGGCCGACCTTCACCTTGAACGTCGTGATGCCGTAGCTGTCGCGAATCCGCTCCGCTTCGGCGACCATCGCGGCGGGTTCGTCGAACCCGAGCATGTGCGACACCTTCATACGGTCGGTGTAGCCGCCGAGCAATTCGGTGACCGAGACGTCGAGGCTTTGCCCCAGCGCGTCCCAGATCGCCATGTCCAAAGCGGACTTCGCGGCCGGATTGCCGACGGTGCGGGAAAGCCGGGCGTGCACCGTTTCGCGTTCGAGCAGGCTCAGGCCGACTACCTGCGGGGCGAACACGGTCTCCAGCACGGCCACGATCCCGGCTTGGGTCTCGCCGTAGGTGAACGGCCGCGGCGGTGCTTCGGCAACGCCGACCACGCCGTCGTCGGTATGCACGCGGACCAGCACATGCTCGGCCGTGTGCACCTCGCCGGAAGCGAAACGCAGCGGTTTGCGGTAGGGGATGGCGAACGGGATCGCCTCCACCCGGGTGATCTTCATCGTGTCCTCCCTGACACGGGCACTTCGACGGGGAACAGCTCGCCGAGCGCGTCGAGCACGGCCGGGACCAGTGCCGAGGCCCGGTCGCGGTGCCAGGCGAGCGCGAGCTGGACGGTGGCGGCGCCGGCGAGGTCGCGGAACACGACCCCGGCCAGCGGCAGCGCCCGCGCGGACGCGGGGACGACGCCGACGCCGAGACCACCGGCGACCAGGGCGAGCAGCACCGCGGTGCCGGCCGCTTCGTGCTCGCGTTGCGGGGTGAAGCCGGCGTCGCGGCAGCTGCGCAGCACCGCTTCGTTGACGACGGAGTAGCTGGCGGGATAGGTGACGAAAGCTTCGGCGCGCAGATCGCTCATCGCGACGACCGGTTCCACCGCGAGCCGGTGGTCGGCGGGGACGGCGAGCACGAGCGGCTCGGTCTCGATGACGTGCAGGTCGAGGTCGCCGCCGGTGACCGGCGGACGCAGCACGCCGATGTCGAGCGTGCCGTCGCGCAGCTGTGCGCACTGCTCGCCGGTGAGCAGGTCGGCGTGCACTTCGAGTTCGACCTCGGGCAGCCGGTGCTGCAGCGCGCGGGCGACCTGCGGCAGGTGCGACAGCGCGGCGGTGCCGGTGAAGCCGATCCGGGCGAGCCCGCGGCGGCCGTCGGCGATGCGCCGGGCTCCGCGCGCACCCGCCTCGACGGCGTCCAGGATCCGCTGGGCCTCGGCGAGGAAGAACCGGCCGGCCGGGGTGACCTGCACCTGCCGCGTCGTGCGGCTGAGCAGGGCGACGCCCAGCTCGTCCTCCAGCTGCCGGATCGCGTGCGAAAGCGCGGGCTGGGCGAGGTGCAGGCGTTCGGCGGCGCGGCCGAAGTGGCAGGTCTCGGCGACGGCGGCGAAGTACCGCAGGTGGCGCAGTTCCATCGGGCTGCCTCCTCACCGGCTCCTCGTCCCGCTCACCGTAAGTTCCGGCATTGAGTGAAGACAAGGAGCGGTTTGCGTGCGATTGATAAACGGCATCGAATAATCACACCCTAGGTCAGGACTGGGTCTTGCCCTGGTGTGACCGCGGGCACGGGGTGGCACAGTGCGGGAAACGCCCTGCTGGGGAGCCGATCAGCGCAGATCAGAGGCCCGTTGGAGGAGTCATGACCGAGATGCTGGACCACGCCGCTTCCGTAGTCGCGGACGCGGTGGTGGAGGACCCGGAGGCGGGCGTCTACCGCGCGAACCGCCGGATCTTCACCGACGAGGAGATCTTCGAACTCGAAATGAAGCACATCTTCGAGGGCAACTGGATCTACCTCGCGCACGAGAGCCAGCTGCCGAACCCCGGCGACTACTTCACCACCACGATCGGCCGCCAGCCCGTCGTCATCACCCGGGACAAGGCGGGCGAGCTGCACTGCCTGATCAACGCCTGCGCGCACCGCGGCGCGATGATCTGCAGGCGCAAACGCGACAACCGGCCCACGCTGACCTGCCCGTTCCACGGCTGGACCTTCCGCAACGACGGCAAGCTGCTGAAGGTCAAAGATCCGGACGGCGCGGGCTACCCGGAGTCGTTCGACACCGGCGGCTCGCACGACCTGACGAAGGTCGCCCGGTTCGAGTCGTACCGCGGGTTCCTGTTCGGCAGCCTGAACCCGGACGTGAAGTCTTTGGAAGAGCACCTCGGCGACGCCACCAAGGTGATTGACATGCTCGTGGACCAGTCACCGGACGGACTTGAAGTACTACGCGGGGCTTCCACGTATACCTACGACGGCAACTGGAAGGTCCAGGCGGAGAACGGCGCGGACGGCTACCACGTCACCGCGACGCACTGGAATTACGCGGCCACCACGGCCCGGCGCAACACCGGCGAATCGGCCAACGACACGAAGACTCTCGACGCTGGTTCGTGGGGCAAGTCCGGCGGCGGTTACTGGTCGTTCCCGCACGGGCACCTGTGCCTGTGGACCTGGGCGGGCAATCCGCAGGACCGTCCACTGTGGCCGCGGATGGCGGAGCTGAAGGAGAAATACGGCGACGCCAAGGGCGAGTTCATGGTGCGCGGGTCGCGGAACCTGTGCGTGTATCCCAACGTGTACCTGATGGACCAGTTCTCGACGCAGATCCGGCATTTCCGGCCGATCGCGCCGGACAAGACCGAGGTCACTATTTACTGCATCGCGCCGAAGGGCGAAAGCGCCGAATCGCGGGCGTGGCGGATCCGGCAGTACGAGGACTTCTTCAACGCTTCGGGCATGGCGACGCCGGACGACCTGGAGGAATTCCGGTCCTGCCAGCTCACTTTCCGGGCGACGGCGGCACCGTGGAACGACATGAGCCGTGGCGCGCGACATTGGCTCACCGGGCCGGACGAGGTGGCGTCGTCACTCGGGCTCGACGGTGTCGTGTCGGCCGGGCAGAAGAACGAGGACGAGGGTCTTTATCCGGTGCAGCACGGGTATTGGCAGGAAACCATGCGCGCGGCGATCGCCCGTGAGCAGGCTGTTCGAGGAGAAACCCGATGACCGCGGCCGCCGAGAAGACTATTACCCAGCACGACGTCGAGCAGTTCCTTTACCGCGAGGCGCGGTATCTGGACGACCGCGAGTTCGAGAAGTGGCTGGAGTGTTATGCCGACGACGTCGTGTACTGGATGCCTTCCTGGGGCGACGACGATCTGCTCACCGAGGACCCGCAGCGCGACATTTCGCTGATCTACTACCCGAACAAGGGCGGGCTCGAGGACCGGGTGTTCCGGATCCGCACCGAACGGTCGAGCGCGACGTCCCTCCCGGAACCGCGGACCAGCCACAACATCTCGAATGTCGAGCTGATCGAGCGGCACGGCGATCTCGTGGACGTGCGGTTCAACTGGCACACGATGTACTTCCGGTACCACACCGTCGATCCGTATTACGGGACCTCGTTCTACACCATCGATTTCTCCGGGCCGTCGCCGTTGATCCGGCGGAAGACGGTGGTGCTCAAGAACGACTACATCCATCACGTCGTTGACGTGTACCACTTCTGAGCGGAGGCGGTCATGAACCACCGGATCGCTCTGTCCTTTGAGGACGGTGTCACCCGCTTCGTCACCTGTGCGCCGGATCAGACCGTCGCGGACGCGTCGTACCGGCAGCGCATCAACATCCCGCTCGACTGCCGCGACGGTGCGTGCGGAACCTGCAAGGCGTTCTGCGAATCGGGGGAGTACGAGGGCGGTTCCTATTTGGAAGACGCCTTGAGCGCGGACGAGGCTGAGCGCGGGTATGTGCTGCCGTGCAGCATGAAGCCGAAGTCCGATCTGGTGCTGCAGATCGCGAGTACCTCGGCGGTCGCGAAGACGCAGGCCGCGGAGCATCACGGCACTCTTGTCGCACTGGAACGGCTTTCGCCGACGACGATGTCGTTGACGGTGGAAATCCGCGACCGGGACCGGCTCGCGTTTCTGCCCGGGCAGTACGTGAACATCACTGTTCCGGGCACCGAGGTGACGCGGTCGTACTCGTTCAGCAACGCGCCCGAGGACGACCGGCTGACTTTCCTGGTGAAGCTCTCGCCGGGCGGGGTCATGTCGGATTACCTGACTGGACGGGCGAAATCCGGCGACGAGCTGACGTTCACCGGGCCGCACGGGAGTTTCTTCCTGCGTGAGACGGACCGGCCGGTGTTGTTGCTGGCCGGGGGCACCGGGCTCGCGCCGATTCTGTCCATTGTGCGCACAATGCGTGATTCTGGCGTGACCAGGCCAGCGCATCTGGTGTATGGCGTGAGCACCGACGACGATCTGGTGGAGACGGCGACGCTGGAGAAGCTTGCCACGGAGGTTCCTGGGCTGACCTGGGACTATTGCGTTTCGGATCCGGGGAGTGCCGCGCCGAACAAGGGCTATGTGACCACGCTGATCCGGGACGAGCACCTGCACGGCGGCGATGTCGCGGTGTATCTGTGCGGTCCGCCGCCGATGGTGGAGGCGGTGCGGGGGCATTTCGCGTCGGCCGGGTTCGAGCCGACCGGGTTCTATTACGAGAAATTCGCGCTTGCCGCACCAGTTCGAGCACCTGAGATCCCCGTGCAGCCGGTGGTGGTCGCCGATCCGGAACCCGAACCGGAGTTGGAGTTCGTCGCGGGCCGCGCGCTGGCCGGGCAGGAGCTGTTCCCGACGGTCGAACTGGCCCCGCTGCGGGCCGGAGCAGTGCTGTCCGCAGCGGAAGAAGCGCGGGTCGCACGCACGATCGCGGGCCAGGAAATGCTGCCCGCGGCCGACGAAACGCCGGGTGAGTACGAAATCGGCGAGGAACACCCGTCGGTACACGAATCGGACGCGGTGTTCGAGGCTCGGCAGGCCCTCGAACTGGGCGCGCTCGAACTGACCATCGGACGGCTGACGTCGGGTCAGCTCGCCGGATACCGGCTGCTGGCCGAGTCGACAGTGCCCTATGTGGACGGTGACCGGTTCCTGGACGCCGCCGCCTATACCGAAACCAACGCGGCCTTCCACGACTACCTGTTCACGCTCACCGGCAACGAGCACCTGCTGCAGGCATATCAGGCGCTCGGCGTGAAAGGTCACATGTCCGAGACGCTGCGCAACGCGACCTGGTGCCATCCGCGCTGCACGCAGGATCACTTGGACCTGGTCGCGGCGTTCGAGTCCGGGGACCGGGCGACCGCGCGACGGCTGGTGGCCGAGCACGCGGAACGGTCGAAGGTCACCACCCGGCGGGCGATGGGCGGTGCCGCCGAGAGGCCGAAATTCCTGTCGCCGGGGCGGTTCGCGGGCAAGGTCGTGGTGGTCACCGGGGCCGCGCAGGGGATCGGCGAGGCGACGGCCCGGCGGATCGCCGCGGAGGACGGCGCGCTGGTGCTCGCGGACCGGTCCGGCCTGGTCAGCGGACTGGCCGACGAGTTGCCCGAGGCCGCCGCGGTGGTCGCCGACCTGGAGACCTGGGCGGGCGCGCAGGCGGTCGTCGAGGCGGCCTTGGCCCGGTTCGGCCGGATCGACGTGCTGGTCAACAACGTCGGCGGCGCGCTGCGGTTCAAGCCGTTCACCGAGTTCAGCCCGGACGAGATCGAAGCCGAGGTCCGCCGGTCCCTGCTGACCACGCTGTTCTCCTGCCGGGCGGTGCTGCCGTCGATGGCGCAGCGGGGCGGCGGGGTGATCGTGAACGTCTCGTCGGCGGCCACCCGCGGCATCCACCGGATCCCGTACTCGGCGGCGAAAGGCGGGGTCAACGCGCTGACCGCGTCGCTGGCGTTCGAGTACGCCGATGCCGGCGTGCGGGTGGTCGCGACCGCGCCGGGCGGCACCGAAGCCCCGCCCCGGCGGATCCCGCGCGGCGGCCCCGATCCGGCCACTGACCAGGAACGGGAGTGGTTCCAGGCGCACATCGACCAGACCGTCGGGTCGTCATTGCTGAAGCGGTACGGCACCCTGGACGAGCAGGCCGCGGCGATCGCGTTCCTGGCCTCGGACGAGGCCTCGTACGTCACCGGCACCGTCCTGCCCGTGGCCGGGGGCGATCCCGGCTGACGGCGGCATCCGGCGAAGCGGGGAGGACCGTGACGACAGCGGCGGAGGAGCTGGCCGGCCTGCTTTCCCAGGCGGGGCGCGCGGTGCTGCTGTGCGGTCCGGCCGGCTGCGGTCGCACGACGCTGGCGCGGCGGGCCGCCGACGCGTTCCCCGGACCGGTGCTCCTGGCGACCGCGGCCGAATGGGAGAGCTGCAGCGCGTTCGCCGTGCTGCGGCAGCTCTTCCCAGACCTGTCTGCGGACGGCGGGCCGTTACCGGTCGCCGAGCGGATCGCGGCGGAGCTGATGCCGGGGACGTTGCTGGTGGTCGACGACGCGCATCTGTCCGATGTGGACTCGGTGCGGACGCTGTCGTCGCTGCTGCGGCATCATCCGGCGGCGCGGGTCACGGCGCTGTTCACTGCGGCGACCGGGGATTCTCGCGCTCGCGCGGACGTTCTGGAGCTGCTCGCCCGGATGTCCGGGGACGAGGTTCGCGTGCCGCCTTTGGACGCCGCGGAAGTGTCCGAAATGGCCTCGGCGCGCGGTATCGCTTTGCATCCGACGATGGCCGAACGGTTGTGTCGGCACACTCTCGGCCGGCCGCGATATGTGGTGCAGCTGCTGACTGAGGTGTCGCGGGCTACCTGGGCTGGGTTCGATCCCAACCTGCCTGCCCCCGCTGCTGTTGCTGCTTCGGTCCGGGAGAGGGTTTCGCAGCTTTCCCCGGCGGCGGAACGGTTTGTCGCGGCTACGGCAGTGCTCGGTGCTGGTGCGGCGGTGCGGTCGGTGGCGTCGTTGGCTGATCTCGACGGGGATCCGTTGCCGTGGCTGGACGAGACGTGTGCGGCACGGTTGGTCGAGCTCGCGCCGCGCGGGCTTGCGGAGGTGGGGCCGCCGGATCCGATGGTGCGCGCGGCTGTGCTCGCCGGGCTGGGGCCGGAGCGGCGGTCGAAGCTGCAGCGGCGGGCGGCGGAGCTGGTCGAGGATCCGGCGCGGAGTTTGCGGTTGCTGGTCGCGGCCAGTCCGGTGCCGGACGCTGGGGTCGCGGATCGGCTTGATGCGCTGGCGGTCGAGCGGGCCGCGGCGGGGGCTTGGGGGACGGCGGCGGTGCTGCTCAACGATGCTGGGCGGCTTACTGAGGATGCTGAACTGCGGCAGGCTCGGATTACTCGGGCTGTTGATGCGTTGATCGGTGCTGGCGATGTGTTTCGGGCTGCCGCGCTTGCTCCGGAAGTCGAGAGTATGCGTGAGACGCCGTTGCGGGATGCGGTGCTGGGCTATCTCGCGGTGGTGCGTGGTCGGGCTGCGGAAGCTGGCGGACGGTTGAGCCGCGCCTGGGATATCGTCAATGCTTCGCGGGATCCGGAGACGGCCGCGTTGATATGTCAGCGGTATGTGCTTGATGCGCTATGCCGGTACTCCGCTGAGGATCTGGTGCGGTGGGCGGATCGGGCCATTGAATTGGCTGTGCCGGAGACTCCTGCTGCGGTGGAGGCCGCGGCTATTCGGGGGCTGGGGCTTGCTGCTTCCGGGCGGGCCAAGCAGGCTCGGCGGGATTACGTGCAGTTGTCCGAGCGGATTCGGCATGGTGCGCAGGCGCAGCGGGTCGTCATGGCGCGGGGGTGGCTGAATCTTCTGACGGATCGGATTGACGACGCTCGGGTGGATTTGGAAAGTGCCGTGCCTACTAGTTATTTGGGCGGGTCGGCGCGGATTTCCTTGTGGGCGCAGGCTTGGTTGGCTCGGACGTTGTTCCTGAGCGGGGAGTGGGACGACGCGTTGCGGGTGGTTCGGGAGGCGCTGGTTCTGGTTGACCGGACGGGGATTGTGGTCACCGCGCCGTTGCTGCACTGGACTTCGGCTGCGGTGCATGCGTTGCGAGGGGATCAGGGGCGGGCTGAGGAGGCGTTGCTGGCTTGTGCTGCTGGGTCGCAGGATTACGAGATCATGCGGGTTCCGGCTTTGTTGGCGCGGGCGCAGGTTGCGGAGGCGGCGGCGGATTCTGCTGGGGTGTTGCGGGCGTTGCATCCGTTGACTCGGTTGACGTTGCCTACGTCGGTGGATGAGCCTGGGCATTGGCCTTGGCATGATCTTTATGCGCATGCGCTCGTCCTTAGCGGACGTTCTGAGGATGCGGATGTGTTTTTGGCTCCTCATGAGCGGGCTGCTGGGAAGCGGGAGCATGCTTCGGCGCGGGCTCGTCTTGCTGCTGCTCGTGGCCGGTTGTTGGGGGCGCGTAATGATCATGTGGGGGCGGTGGCTGCGTTTGATGCTGCGGTGGAGTTGATTGGGGGGTTGCCGTTGCGGTATGACCAGGCTCGGATTGCGTTCGCTTATGGGCAGACTTTGCGTCGGTTGGGGCGGCGGGCTCGGGCGGATACGCAGTTGGTTGCTGCTCGGGACGGGTTTGCGTCTATGGGGGCGGTTACTTATGTGGCTCGGTGTGAGCGGGAGTTGCGGGCTGGTGGGGTGCATTTGCCGCGCGGCGGGGTGGATTTGTTGACGCCGCAGGAGGAGGCGGTGGCGCGGATGGTGGCTCGGGGGCAGTCTAATCGGGAGGTGGCTGCGGAGTTGTTTTTGTCGGTTAAGACTGTGCAGTATCACTTGACTCGGATTTATGCGAAGTTGGGGATTCGGGGGAGGACTGAGTTGGCTGTTTTGCGTTCTGGGGAGGATGTGTGAGTCTGCTCGTCGCCTGGCGGCAACATCGCTGGGGGTTGCGTGGGGCACCCCGAAGCTTGAGTGTGCTGACGGTCTGGGGGTGCTTGTCAAGGCGGGAAAGATGCCTTGACAAG
>NZ_JBSFNS010000040.1:30294-71343 GCF_053587275.1 Amycolatopsis sp. NPDC003676 | reverse complement strand
CCCGCCGACCAGTTCGACCACGACGTCGACGTCGTCCCGCGCCACCAGCGCGGCGGCGTCGTCAGTGAGCAGTTCGGCGGGCAGCTCCGGGTGCTCTAACCGGCATCGCCACTCACGACCGCCTCCACCCGAAACACCGCGATCCTCGCCGCAGCCGCCGCCACCCCGTCCGGCGTCGGCGACTCCGCCAACCCCGTCGTGACGTAACGCTTCCCCACACTCGCCGGCCCGCCAGCCACCACCTCGCGCAACACCGGCCCCCGCTCCGCGACCGGCAGTTCCGCGAACCGCACCCGCCGCGACCGTCGCCCGCGAGACAGCGTGCCCGCCCCGGCCGCGCGCACGTTCGCCACCCAGGCCGCCTTCGGGAACGCCTGGATCAGGTACTCCTCCCCCTGAACTTTCAATACTGCCAACGGAAACGTCCGAGGCTCGCCGCTGCGCCGCCCGGGGACGGTGAGCAGCTCCATCGGCCCGAACGCGAGCCCCGCGCGCTGCAGGGCGGTGATGAACCGGTTGATCGTGTTGACCTTGCGCCGGTATCCGGCCGCCTTGGTGTCCATGGCTCCGAGCGTACGCCATCTTGTATGAGTTTCATACTTTCTGGTACTCGTATATATACCTTCCGGTTATGCCCGGGGTACCGGAAAGGCAGTGGCGGGGCACCGGCCGGACCAAGTTGACTGGTTGACAAACATCCGAGGAGGGCTGGAGTGCACTACGACGTCGTCGTAGTCGGAGGCGGTGCTGGGGGTATCGCCTCCGCGGCCGGGGCGGCGCGGACCGGGGCGCGGGTGCTGCTGGTCGAGCAGTACCCGTACCTTGGCGGCGCGGCGACGATCAGCTCCGTGCTGACCCTGTGCGGTTTCTTCGACCAGACCGGCGAGCAGGTCGTCGCGGGCGTCGGCGACGAGGTGCTGCGGCGGCTGCGCCAGCGCGGCGCCTACGAAGAAAAGACGATGGGCTGGACCGGCAACAAGATCGTCCTGCTCGATCTCGAAACCACCAAACTCGTCTATGACCAGCTGGCCGCCGACGCCGGCGTGGACGTCCTCCTGCACACCAAACTCGTCGGCGCGAAACGGACGCACGGAGTCGTCACCGAGGTCGAACTGCACCATCGCGGCGGCCGGGAACAGGTCACCGCCGGCGCGTTCATCGACGCCAGCGGCGACGGCGCGCTCCTGGCCGACGCCGGAGCCGCCGTCCGCGTCTCGCCGCCCGGCGACCGGCAAACCAGCACGCTCGTCTGCCGATTCTCCGGCGTCCCAGAAGACGCTGACCTCTCGCGCGAGGGCCTGCGGGCCGCAGTCGCGGCGTACCAACGGGAAACCGGCGTCCAGCTGGCCCGCGACTACGGCATCGCCGTGCATCTTCCCTTGACCCGCAACGTAATCGCGCTCTTGGTGGACGAACAAACCGACGTCCTGAACGCCGCCGCGCTAAGCCGCGACGAAGCCAACGCGCGCCGGCAGGCGTGGCAATACCTCGACGCCCTGCGCAAACACCTGCCTGGTTGGTCCTCCGCCCGCCTAGAGGAAACCGGCCCACAGCTAGGCATCCGCGAAGGACGGCACCTGGTCGGCCGCGAACAACTCACCGGCCGCGACGTCCTGACCGCGCGCAAGCGCCCCGACGCGTCCATCGGCCGCTGCGGCTGGCCGATCGAAGACCACGCAGGCCCAGGCGTCACCCGCTACGAACCGATCGCCGACCGGGGCTGGTACGACCTGCCTTACGGCGCGATCTGCTCCGCCGACACCGCGAACCTCTGGGCCGTCGGCCGCCTGACCAGCTCCGACGACGACGCGTACGCATCAGTCAGAGTCATGGGCACCGCTTTCGCGACCGGCCACGCCGCGGGGGTCGCCGCCGCACAGTACGTCGACGGCCGCGCCCACGACGTCCGCGCGATCCGCGCCGAGTTACACCGCCAAGACGCACTGGCTTGACCCGCCGCGCCCGGTGACGGGAACCTTCCCTGATCATCCTCAGGCCGAAGGAGCCCTCATGCCGAGCCGCTATCGCTGGGTCGTCCTGCTGCTCTGCTGGGCAGTGTTCACGATGACCTCAGTCGACCGGTCGACGTGGGGCCCGGCGTCGTCGGCGGTCAGCGATTCACTCGGCGTCCCACTGGCCGCGCTCGGGATCTTCGCCACCTGCTACTACATCGGCTACGTCATCTCCAACACCGCGGGCGGTTTCCTCTCGGATTGGTTGGGCAGCCGCGCCGTCCTAGGCATCAGCTCCCTGGTCGCAGGCGTCCTGATGGTGGGGTTCGGCTCCACGACCTCCATCGCCTGGGGCCTGGTCCTGCAAGCCCTGCTCGGCCTATTCGCCGGAGTCGACTTCTCCGCCGGGCTCAAGCTCATCACCACGTGGTTCCGCCCGGAGGAGCACGGCCTGGCGAGCGGCATCTTCATGACCGCGACGTCGCTAGGAACCGTCGTAGCCAACGCCGTCGTCCCGACCCTGGTGAAGAACAGCGGCTGGCCAGTGTCGTACCACCTCTTCGGCGGAGTCACCGTCGTACTCGGCCTGCTGTGCCTGATCTTCATCCGCAACGGCACCCCCTCAGCTGGCCCCCGCACCCTGCCGAACCCGCGCCCGCTCTTCCGCAACCGCGACCTGCTGCTGCTCGGCCTGGCCGGTTTCGGCGGCCTATGGGGCACTTACGGTTTCGTCACGTGGTCCAACACCCTGATGATCCGAGGCGAACACATCGACCCCGTGCGCGCGGGCGTGGTCCTGGTGATCTTCTCCGGGACCGCAGTCGTCATCAAACCGCTGATCGGCTGGCTCACCGACAAAATCGGCCTGGGCAGGCGAATCCCCATCATCGCCGTCCTCATCCTCTTCGGCGCGGCGCTACTGGTCTTCGGTTCCTTGAACAGCTACAGCGCTTTCCTAGTAGTAGCCCCAATTCTCGGCATCGGCGCCTACGCCTACAGCCCACTGACCGCCGCCATGATCCCCGCCCTGACCGGCCCCCGCCTAGCCGGTTCCGCCGCCGGTGCCGTGAACGCCTTCTGGCAGCTGGGCAGCGTAATCGTGCCTGCCGTGGTCGGCCCGGTCTTCCACGCGAGCGGCTCGTTCTACGCGGCTTTCCTCACCTTGGCCGCCGGACCGCTCGTGGGAGCGGCGGTTCTGCTTTTCATGCGCGACGACCGTCCAGCGAGGGTTTCCCCGCAAGCGGCGACGATGTGAGAACGGCCTCCTGATTAGTCCGGGACAGTCTTCCTCACCTGCGGCCGAAGATCAGCGTTGGCCGAATACCGGGAAGACCTTCTCGATCGAGGACAGGCCGTCGAGGATCGCCGGAAGGTGGGTCTGGTCAAGCTCGCCGATGCGGAAGGACAGCTTGTTCCCCGTCCCGTGTCCGTCGATGGCCACGCCCTCGACCTCGACCGCGCCGGATTTAGCCACGGTGACCGTCAGGTCGAGCCACTTCTCCATCGACGTCAGCTGGGCGACTCCGCCGAAGCCGTCATAGGCCTTCGCCAGCTGCTCCCGGAAGCTTTGCAGTTCGTCGGCCCGCAACCCCGCGGGCACCCGGGCGGTGAACCCGCCGGCGACGAGGTCAACCGGACTGAAAAGCCAGTTGCCGTCCCAGGAATCAGTCGCACCGGCGTGCATCCGCCCCAGGACAGTGATCACCAACCGATCACCAGCCTTCGCGCCGATGGTCACCGAAGGGTTGTCTTCGCTTTCACCGAGATCGCTCAACGCATGATCACCGTCATCCCGTCGGCCGAGTCCTCGAGAAGCACCTTAATGCGACCGGCCTGGCGATCGCGGTCTCCACGCGAAATCAATTTCCGCGCAGCCCGTCGCTCAGGGAGACTGAGCGGCATGCAGATCCGCCAGTCGACCTCCGACGACGCACCCGCGATCCACGCCGTGCACACCGCCGCCTTCCGCGCCCACAACAAGGACGTCACCGGCGAAATGCCCGAAGCGAAGCTAGTCACCGAACTAACCGCGGACGGCGATCTGCTCCCCGCCCTGTCGTTCGTCGCCCACCGCGACGGCGAACTGATCGGCCACGCCTGCTCCAGCCCAGGCCACCTAGGCGACGACTCAGAATCCGCCATCGGTTTCGGCCCGCTAGGCGTCCTCCCCGAACACCAACGCAGCGGCGCGGGCTCGGCCTTGGTCCACGCGACGATCGGTGCCGCCAACGCCCTTGGTTACGGCCTGATCATCCTGCTGGGCGACCCGGGCTATTACTCCCGGTTCGGCTTCGTGCTGGCCGAAACGCTTGGCATCACGCCGCCGGTGCCGGAATGGGGCCCGCACTTCCAGGCCCTCCGGTTGGCTGCGTATGCACCGGAAAACCGGGGAGCGTTCCGCTACGCTGCGGCCTTTGACCGGCTTTGAGCAATGACCGAGGAAGAATACCTCGGACACCTCGAAGACGGACGCCGTCGCTTCGCCTGGGTCATGCAGCACCACGGCGACCTGACCCCAGCCGAAGCCGAAGCAGCCGCCTTAAAGCAATACCCCCACCAACCGCCCGAAGCCCCGTATCGCTGGCTGATCTTCCACGACCATGCCTGGGGCATTGGGCGATGCTGCAGATCCACGGCGAGCTCTACTGGACCAAGCACCCAGAGCTACTCAGCCCACCACCCGAATACACTGCGCTCGGCTAAGACTTCAACCCATTCCGCTGCAAAAACTCCTCAGCAACATCCTTGGCATTCCGCTTCTCATCCGTGTACTGCACATTCAGCTCAGTCAACTGCTCAGTAGTCAACGCCGCGGAAACCCGATTCAACGCAGCCGTCTCGGCATCGTTCAGCGTCCCCCGCGCCACCAACGGCACGATGTTCTGCGCCGGGAACATGTGCTTGTCATCCTCCAACGGCACGAACCCGTTCGACGCGATAGTCGCTGACGTACTGAACAGGTCCGCCACCTGCACTTCACCAGACTTCAGAGCCGCCACCGTCACTGGGCCGCCGGTGTCCGTGGTGCGGATTTCCTTGAATTCGCATCCGTACAGCTGCTTGATCCGGTCCTTCCACCGACTGCTCCACTGACCTGGCCCGCCCATTACCAGGTCCTTGCAACGTGGTCCGAGATCGGAGAACGTCTTGACCCCGGTGGCCGCAAGTTCCTTGCCCACCACGAGCAGATCCTTGTCCTGCGCGGGCGACTGAGCGAGAACTTCAAACCCAGCCGGGATTTTCTGCTTCAGCTGCGCATAGACATCTTCCGAAGTGGTCGCCGGGGTGTTCTTGTCGAAGTATCGCAGCAAGTTCCCTGAGTAATCCGGCACCACGGACAAAGACTTGTCCTGCAACGCTTTCACGACAACCTCGCGACTGCCGACCGGCGGCCGGACTGTCACGTTGTGCGCGCCGACATTGCGCAGAGCCCCGGCATAAATCTGGGCCAGCAAAGAGCTTTCCCCGACATCGGAAGCACCGATGATGATATCGCCGGTGCTGCCGCCCTCACCGCCGCCGGACAGCGGATTTCCGCACGCTGAAGCCACCAGCGCCAGCCCGGCAACCAGGATCCCCCACCGTTTCACGCTGCTCCTCCCGCAGCCACTGCCCGGCCGGACGCCGCTTGTGCGGCCAGCCGGACCCCCTTGGGCACCAAAGCCCGCTGCGCGGCGGCGAGCAGCAGGTCGACCACGATCGCCAGCAGGGCGGTGAGAATCGCGCCCGCGACGACCTCGGTGTAGTCCAAAATGGCCAGTCCGTCGAGCAGGAACCGGCCCAGGCCGCCGAGGCCGACATACGCGGCCACGGCGGCGGTCGCGATCAGCTGCAGCACGGCGTTGCGGATTCCGCCCAGTACCAGGGGAAGCGCGATCGGCACCTCCACCTGCCACAGCCGCTGCCAGCCGGTCATTCCGATGCCCTGCGCGGCGTCGACGACATCGTGTTCGGCCGCCTGCAGGCCGGCGTACGTTCCGGCCAGCACCGGCGGGATTGCCAGCACCACGAGGCCGATGATCGTCGCCGTCGTGCTTTCGGTGAAGAGCAGGAACAGGAACGTGACGAGCCCGAGCGTCGGCAGTGCGCGGATCGCGTTGCCGACGCCGACCAGCACGACGCCGCCGCGGCCGGTGTGGCCTACGAACAGTCCGATCGGGATCGCGATCACCAACGCGATGACCAGCGCCAATGCGATGTAGCCGACGTGCTGGGCCAGCCTGGCGAGAATGCCGCCCGAGCCCTGCCAGTTCGCGGCGGTGGTGAACCAGGTGAAAACGTCGCCGATCATCCCGCCACCTCCGCGGCCGGCGCGCGACCCGCTCTCTCCCAAGGCGTCAACAGATTGCGCAGCACCACCAGCAGCAGGTCGACGATCAGCGCGAGCAGCATCGTCAGCACGATTCCGACCACGATCGGCGAGAAGTATTCCCGCTGGAATCCGTCGGTGAACAGCACGCCCAGCGCGCCGGTTCCGATCAGCGCACCGACGCTGACCAGGCTGATATTGCTCACCGACGCCACCCGGACCCCAGCGGCGAGCACCGGCACCGAGAGCGGCAGTTCGACGCTGAAGAACCGGCGCGGCTCGCGATACCCGATCGCCGTGGCGGCCGCGACGATGTGCGGCGGGACGGCTTCCAGCGCGTCGAGCACCGGACGCACCAGCAGCGCGGTGGTGTAGATCGTCAGCGCGACGATCACGTTGACGCTGTCGAGAATCTTCGTGCCGATAATGCCGGGGATCACTACGAAAAGCGCCAATGATGGAATCGTGTACAGCAGATTCCCCACCACCAGCAGCACACTGCGCGCGGGCCGCCAGCGATGCCCGAGCCAGCCGAGCAGGATCGCCAGCACGATGCCCGCGACCAGCGGCACCAGCGCGAGATAGATGTTCTCGAGGAGGTTGGAGAGGATTTCGTCGCGGTTGTTGGCGCTCGAAAGGTACCGGCCGAGTTCGCCGAAGAAGTCGCCCATCAGGACGCCTGTGGGGAGGCCTCGATTACATCCAAGACCTGGTGCGCGACCACCGTCCCGAGCACGCGGTTCTCCTCGTCCACGACCACGCCGAGGCTGGCGGGCGACGACAGGGCCGCGTCGAGCGCCCCGCGGATCGGCGTGCCCTGCACGTACAGCGATCCGCCTGCCACGAGGTCGGTTTCGGCCAACGGACCGTCCACTGTGGATCCTGGCGGCAGCCATCCGCGCGGCTGCTTCTCATCGTTCACCGCGAGCAGCCAGCCCTCCGACGGACCGTCGACCTTGCTACCGAGATCGATCGTCCGGGCCGGCGACACCTCGACGCCGCTCGCCGGAAGGAACGAAAGCCCGCGATATCCACGATCGCGGCCGACGAACGAGGCGACGAAGTCGTCCACCGGATGCCGCAGCACCTCGGCCGGAGTGCCGTACTGCGCGAGCTTCCCGCCGACACGCATCACCGCGACCTTGTCGCCGAGCCGCACGGCCTCGTCGATGTCGTGCGTGACGAACACGATTGTCTTGCCCAGCTGGGATTGCAGCCGCAGCAGCTCGTCCTGCAGCCCTTCGCGGACCACCGGGTCGACCGCCGAAAACGGCTCGTCCATCAACAACACCGGCGAATCGGCCGCGAGCGCCCGAGCCACGCCGACGCGCTGCTGCTGCCCGCCGGACAGCTGCGCCGGATACCGCTTCCCGAGTTCCGTCGGGAGCCCGACTGTCTCCAGCAGTTCGGCCGCACGGGCGCGCGCCTTGCGTTTGTCCCATCCGGACAGCAGCGGCACGGTAGCGATGTTGTCGAGCACTGTCCGGTGTGGAAAGAGACCGGCGTGCTGGATCACGTAACCGATGCCGCGGCGCAGCACCGCCGGGTCGCCTTCGCTGACGTCCTTGCCGTCCAGCAGCACCGCGCCCGAGGTCGGCTCGACCATCCGGTTGATCATCCGCAGCGAGGTGGTCTTGCCGCAGCCGGACGGGCCGACGAACACCGTGATCGTGCCGTCTTCCACGGTCAGCGAGAGGCCGTCGACCGCGACCGTGCCGTCCGGATAGCGTTTGACGACGTCTCGGAATTCGATGGTCACAGACTTCTCCCCACGTCCGGTGCAGAGTCCGACGGTAGCCCACTCGCGCGGCCTTGGCAGCCCGTCCCGGAGGGTGGCCGACTAGTCTGGGACCCCGTGACCGCCCTAGACGACGTCCTCGCCGCACACGGTGCCGCCGTCCGCCCGCTCTACGAGGTACTAGGCCTGCTGCGCAGCGGCTCCTACGAACTGCCCGACCTAGTGCGGCTCACCGCGGCCCCGCGCCGAAGCGTCGAAGACCTTCTCGCGGCGCTGGAACCGGACCTGGAACGCTCTCCCGCTGGCGTCCGAATCGCCCCTGACTCGCGCCCCGCCTACGCCGCTTACTCCCTGCCTCCTCTGCCCGATCCCCTCGACGCCGCAGTCGCAGACCAGCCCGCCCTGCTCACCATGCTGGCCGAACGCATCGCCGCCGTCCCGCCGCCGCTGGCCGCCCTGGACCACGTGCAAGCCACGCCGGAGACGGTGCTGCGCCGCGCATTGTGGCTGAACTCTCGCTACGACCTCCGCCGCAGCAAGGTCCTCTTCCTAGGCGACCACGACCTGACTTCGCTTGCTGTGCGCGCAGTGTGCCCGGAGGCCGAACTGTCCGTAGTGGACCTGGACGAACGCGTCCTGTCCTACCTGGACACCACCGGCGAACGCAGCATCTTCACCGCCCACGCCGATTTGCGCGTCGGCCTGCCTCCCGCGCTGACTGGCAAAGCAGACCTGGTCTTCAGCGATCCGCCCTACACGCCCGAAGGCATGGGCCTCTTCGCCGCCCGCGCAGTGCAAGCTTTGCGCGAACCCACCGAAGGCCGAATCCTCCTGGCTTACGGCTACAGCCCGCGCCACCCCGCCCTAGGCGCACAGGTACAGCGTTCGCTAGCCACCCTGGGCCTCACCTTCGAGGCAATCCTCCCCGACTTCAACCGCTACACCGGCGCACAAGCCATCGGCAGCGCAGCGGACCTTTACGTCTGCCAGCCAACCGCGAAGGCCAAGAAATCGTTCGCCCGCAAGGGAAGCTCCGCGATCTACACGCACGGCCCGCAATCAGTGGAAGCGGCCGCCACCAAACCGGGACTGCTGGCCGCCGCCCGGGAAATCGCCTCCGAAGGCGGCCTAGCCCTGGAAACCCGCCCCGTCGGCTGGGCCACGTCCGGCCCCGAGGGCGACGCCGTCGCCATGGACCTCTCGGCCGATCCAGGCCCATGGCTCCTGCGCACCCTGCTGGGCACCAACGCCCGCCGCCTGGCGCTGCTGGTGCCGAACAACCACCCCGACCTCGCGGACGCCGCCGCACAAGCAGCCCTGACCTCGCTGGTAGCGGACAAGTATCGGCTGCGCCTGCTCCGCAGCACCCCGGACAACCGCCACGCCATCGTCGCGGCAGACGTAGTGGACCACCCGTCCGACCTGCTGACCCGCGCCCACGCGAGGCTGGCGAACGCCGCACTGAACGTCCCTGCGGACCTTGCGGACCTACGACTGGTGGATGTCCCCCGACACCGCTTGGCGGAGCTGCTCCCCGGCTAACCCTCGCGCGTCGCTGAGCGGCCAGATTGAAGCGGGCAGAGCGGCTGGATTGAAGATCCAGCCGCGGCCAGATTGCAGGCACCCTAGCGGCCAGATTGCGGAGCCCTCCACGCCAGCGCACTCACCTTCGCCGGGGCTCGCGCACGCGGCCCATCTCTGCCCGCCCGAAAGCTGCCGTGAGGGGAACCCTGAGGGAATCTGATTCCCTCAGGGTTCCCCTCACGACCCTCGACGGTCCACCGCCGCGATGCGCCCAACGAAACCAGGCACCCACAACCACCCCCGCACCCCGATACGAAACCAGAAATGCAGTCTGCGGGGGCTTGTCAAGACATCTTTCCCGCCTTGACAAGCCCCCGCAGACTGTCATCACAATCAGCTTCGGGGTGCCCCGCGCAACCAAGGCAGCAATGTCGCCGCCAGGCGACGAGCCACCCCTAAAACAACCCTTCAGCCAACTCCCGATAAACCCCCAGCACCTCGTCGTCATAAACCTGCAACCGCACCCCAGGCAACCCCGGATGCATCTGGTACTTCTCCGTAATCACCTGCACCACAACATGATCCGCCCCCGCCGCCCGATGCTCCCCCAGCCGCCGAGCAACCGACGAAACATCCCCCACCGCCACGAGATCGTCAATCAACCGATCAGACCCAGCCACATCCTCTTCCGAATACCCCAACCGCCGCAAATTGCTCACATAATTAACCAACCCCAAATAAGGATGCTCCACCCGAGGCCGAGCCACCCCTCGACCCCGAACCGCATCCGAATCCACCACGACCTTCTGCTCAGGAGCCACGAACCCGGAAGACCCCACCGCCTCCCGAGCCATCCGCGTATGCGCGGGCGGAACCAAATACGGCACCACCCCGCCAGCCCGCTCAGCAGCCAACTCCAACATCCTCGGCCCTAACGCGGCGAGCACCCGCCCAGAAACCGGCACCCCACCCTCGTCCAGCACATCGAGAAACCGCCGAACCGCGTCCATCGGGCGCTCGTACCCCGCCGACTGCTCCCGATGCCCAACCCCGACCCCGAGCACAAACCGCCCAGGAAACCGCTCGCTGACCCGGTGATACGAGGCCGCCAACACAGCCGGATCCCCCGACCAGACATTGACGATGCTCGACCCCACCACCAACGACTCGGTAGCCGCCAGCAGCTCGTCGATCCCGGCCAGATCCACCCCAGGACCACCGAGCCACAACGCCGAATACCCCAGCTGCTCGATCTCGGAAGCCATCGCCGGAGTCGTCAACGCCCCGGCCTGCCAAACGCCGTACCCGCGCAATCCGATCTTCATGAGACCCACCGTGCCGACCAAAAAATGGACCAGCAAGTCCAAAATGACGGCAAAAAGAAAGACCCCCGGCAACCAGCACCAGAGGGCCTTCCCACAAGAAGATCAGCCAGTCACGCCGTCCTGCTCAGCAGCCTTGGCCACCGCAGCAGCGACCTCCGGCGCAACCCGCGGATCCAACGGACTAGGCACAATCCGATCCCGCCCGAGATCATCCGAAGCCACGGCCACGATCGCGTCCGCGGCAGCCAGCTTCATGTTCTCCGTAATCGCCCGCGCCCCAGCGTCCAGCGCCCCGCGGAACACCCCAGGGAACGCCAGCACGTTGTTGATCTGGTTCGGGAAATCGCTGCGCCCAGTGGCAACAATCGCCGCGTGCTGCGCGGCGACCGCCGGGTGCACCTCCGGGTCCGGATTGGACAGCGCGAACACGATCGAGTCGTCCGCCATCGTCGACAGCAGTGAAGGATCGATAGTCGCCCCGGACAAGCCGAGGAACACGTCGGCCCCGCGCAGCGCCTCGGCGAGACCGCCGGTCAGCCCGGCCTTGTTCGTGGTCTCCACCAGCTGCCGCTTGATCGGGTTCAGGTCCTCGCGTCCCGCGTGCACGATGCCGCGCGAGTCGAGCACCGTCACGTCCGCGACGCCGGCCGCGAGCAGGATCTTCGCGCAGGCCACCCCAGCCGCGCCCGCCCCGGACACCACGACGCGCTCGCCGGCGATGTCGCGGTCGAGCACCAGGTTCGCGCCGCGCAGGGCGGCGAGGGTGACGATCGCGGTGCCGTGCTGGTCGTCGTGCATGACCGGGCAGTCCAGCGCTTCCTTGAGCTTGTCCTCCAGCTCGAAGCAGCGCGGCGCGGAGATGTCCTCGAGGTTGACCGCGCCGAACGACGGGCGCAGCCGGACCAGGGTCTCGACGATCTCGTCGACGTCGGTGGTGTCGAGCACCAGCGGGATCGAGTCCAGCCCGCCGAAGGTCTTGAAGAGGACCGACTTGCCCTCCATGACCGGCAGCGACGCGCTCGCGCCGATGTCCCCGAGGCCGAGCACCGCGGTGCCGTCGCTGACCACTGCCACAAGCCGGTCCGCCCAGGTGTACCGCTTCGCCTTGGCCGCGTCCTCGGCGATCGCGCGGCTCACCTTCGCCACGCCGGGCGTGTAGGCGATCGAGAGGTCGCGCGGGTCGGAGATCGGCCGGGTCGCCGCCACGGAGAGCTTGCCGCCCTCGTGCCCGGTGAAGATCTCGGCGTCGGTCACGGCCGCGACGGTGCTGGCCTGGTCGGTCATCGGGGTTCCTGTCGTGGGAATGACGGAAGCGGGCGGATGGGTCTGGGTCATCGAACGTACTCCTGGGACTGCGAGCGGGGGACCACCTGGTCGACGGGCGAACACGCCCGTCGCGTGTGGGAACTCGTCCTCCGGACGGCAGCCCAGCGCGGTAGCGCCGGCCTGTCGGCGAGGCGTCTGCACGGCCATCCGATCCGTGGGGTGTGGCGATGGCCGCCGACGCTGCGGTTCGTCAATCATGACAGGCCCCCGGTCGGACCCGACCCCTCGGTGCGGCTCATGTCACAGATTCGCGATTCCCAAGACGTCCGTCCGGTTTCGGAAGCAGTTCCGTTCCGGTGCCGGAAATCGCACTCGATATGGTGACGGCCATGGAGTTCCGCCCGCTCAAGGTCCCCGACGCTTTCGAGTTCGTCCCGCGCGTGTTCCCCGACGAGCGCGGGTTGTTCGCCGCGCCGCTCCAGGAGGAAGCGATCGTTCGCGCGACCGGGCACCCGCTGCGCGTCGCGCAGACGAACCACAGCGTTTCCCGCGCGGGCTCGATCCGCGGCGTGCACTTCGCCGACACCCCGCCGGGACAGGCGAAGTACGTCTACTGCCCGGTCGGTTCGCTGCTGGACGTGGTGGTGGACCTGCGCGTCGGCTCGCCGACGTTCGGCGAATGGGATTCGGTGCGGCTCGATTCGTCCGAATTCCACGCCGTGTACGTGGCCGAAGGGATCGGGCACGCCTTCATCGCGCTGGAAGACAACACCGCGATGTCGTATCTCTGCTCGGAGCCGTACAACCCGGCGGGCGAGCATGGGATCAACCCGCTCGACCCGGCGCTGGACCTGCCGTGGCCCGCCGAACTGGCGCCTATTGTGTCCGAAAAGGACAAAGCAGCGCCGACCCTGGCCGAAGCGCTCGACCAGGGCCTGCTGCCGTCGTATGCGGATTGCGTGGCGTACTACGAAAAGCTGCGCTCAGCGCACCGCTAGGCGCGCACGCCGTCCTCGGCGATGACCCGTTCGATATTGCGCTCGGCCAGCGCGGTGATCGTCACGAACGGGTTCACGCCGGTGCTGCCCGGAATCAGCGAACCGTCCGTCACATACAGGTTCCGGTAGCCCTTCACGCGCCCGTAGTTGTCGGTCGCGTCGCCGAGCACCAATCCGCCGAGCGGGTGGTAGGTGAAGCGGTTCTCGAACGCCCGAGTGTCGCCGAAGAGGTCGTAGCGGTAGATCGTGGAGTTCGCCTTGTTGATCCGGTCGAACAACGATTTCGCCGCGTCGATCGACGGCTGCCCCTGGTCCGGCGTCCACTGCAGTTTCACCGAATCGCTGGCGGAGTCGTAGGTGAAGTGGCCGCGCTCGGGGTTCTTGGTGATCGCCAGGTACAGGCTCGCCCACGTCTCGAGCCCGGCGGGCACCGGCGCGATCTCGGCGAACACCGGATGCGTCGGGTTGTCCCAGTCGTCGATGCCGAGCGCGGGCATCCCGGCTTCCAGGCTGCCGGTCGTGTCCCACACGTGGTTGGCGCGGCCGAGCATCACGTTGCCGTTGGTACCCCAGCCCTGCCCGACGGCCTCGGACAGCCGCGGCAGCCGACCGGTGTCGCGGGCGCGCACCAGCAGTTCGGTCGAGCCGAGGCTGCCCGCGCCGAGGAACAGGTACTTCGTGGACAGGTGCTTGGTGGAGAGCACGTTGCCGAGCGCGTCGGATTCGCGCACGACGAGCGTGTACGTGCCGTCCTGCTGCTGAATGATCTCGCGGACCTCGCTCAGCGTCTGGATCGTCACGTGCCCGGTGCCGAGCGCGGCGGCGAGATACGTCTTGTCCAGCGAGCGTTTGCCGTGGTTGTTGCCGTAGATGACCTCGGACGCGAGCGCCGAACGCTCGACAGTGCCAGCCTCTTCCTGCTTCATGTAGTCGAAGTCGTAGACGCTCGGCACGAACGTGGTCTTCAAGCCGGTTTTCTGCGCGGCTTTCCGGGAAACGCGTGCGAACTGGTACGACTTGCAGGTCTCGAACCAGTCCTCGTCGATGTGGTTCACGCCGAGTCCTGCGTTGGCGCGCGGGTAGTACTTGCCGTACATCTCGTCGGCGTCCACCTGCGGCAGGATTTCCTCGAAGTACGAACGCTTCGGCTGCACCGCCATCGCGCCGTTCACCAGCGATCCGCCGCCGACGCCGCGCCCGACGTACACCGACATCCCGCCGTAGTTCACCCGGTCCAGCACCCCGGCGTACGGATCGATGTCGTGGTTCGCGATGTCCAGCCACAGGAACGACGCGAGCGGCGCTTCAGTGCGCTTCTTGAACCACATCGACCGCCGGTCCGGCTTCAGCATGTCGCAGAAGACCTTGCCGTCCGGGCCCGCTTCGTTCCACAGCTGGCCCATTTCGAGCATCACCGTGGGCACGCCCGCCTCGCCGAGCCTCAGCGCGGTGACCGCCGCGCCGTACCCGGTGCCGATCACCACCGCGGGCGAGTAGTCCGGCAGCGGCGCGACGGTGGCCGCGCGCGCGGTCGTCGCCGAAATGCTGGTCAGTCCGAGGGCCGCGGCGGAGTTCAGCGCGGCGAGGCCGAGGAATCGGCGACGGTTGAGGGAGGCCATGCCCGGCATGCTGACGTGGCGCGGAGCACCCTGGCAAGGCTAAAACGAACGCTATTCGCATTTGCCCAGTAAACGGTGTTAAGTTTCACTCGGCCGGGGTAACGGGACGTACAGGTTTCGCCGGTCAGGCGGCTTTCCGGGGCGTGACCCACACGGTGATCGTCGCGGTGACCACCTCGGTGCCGCGCGAGTCCACGATCCGCACCGGAACCGGAAGATCGAATCCCTCGGAGCCGAACTCGGGGATCTCCGGCAATTCAGCGATCGCGCGCAGCCCCGTTTCGGCTTTCGCGACGTAACTCACTTCCATGCCCTTGGGCAGCCACCGGTGCGTGGCCGGGACGGTGGCCTCGGCCAGCATGCCCATCGCGATCTCGGCGAGGTTGCAGGCGGCGATCGCGTGGAACGTCCGGATGTGGTTGTGCACACCCCACCACTTCGGCGCGGTCACCGAACAGTGCCCGGGACGGATCTCGCGGATGGTCGGCAAGACGGTGCCGAAGTAGGGCACGCGCAGGCACATCGCGGCGGAAAACAGCTGCTTGCCACCAGGTTTGGCGGCCAGCTTGCGCCACAGCCCGTACGTCGACGGCGAACCCATCAGCACCTCCCAGGTGAAGTTACTCACCAGTAGCCTCGCACACGACGAACCTGCCGGGCAAACCCGCCCCGGCTATATTCGGCCGCGTGGCACATCGGCTCTTTCTTCTCCGGCACGGCCAGACCGAATGGTCGTCGAACGGCAAGCACACCGGGCGCACCGACATCCCGCTGACCCCGGCGGGCGAGGACCAGGCACGCGCGGCGGGCGGTACCCTGCGAACCTTGCTCGGCGGACCGGGGCTGGTGCTTTCCAGCCCGCGCGGCCGCGCGCTGCGCACGGCGGAACTCGCCGGCCTGCGCGTGGACGAGGTCACCGAGGACCTGGCCGAGTGGGACTACGGCGACTACGAAGGCGTCACCACGCCGGAGATCCGCGAGACGGTTCCGGACTGGACCGTCTGGACGCGCCCGATCCCCGGCGGCGAAAGCGCGGAGGACGTACAGGCGCGCGCGGACAAGGTGCTCGACCGGGCCCGGCGCGAAATCGAGAACGGCGACGTGGTCCTGGTCGGACACGGGCACTTCAGCCGCGTGCTCGTCGCGCGCTGGCTCGGCCTGCCCGGCACCGCGGGTGTCCACTTCGGACTGGACCCGGCCGGTCTCGCGGTGCTCGGCGACGAGCGCGGCGAACCGCAGATCGAGCACCTGAACCTGCTGCCCGCACTGGAGGGATGAAGTGACCGACCCCCGCGTACGGCGGATCCGGCCGGAAGACGTCGACGCCGTCGTGGAGCTCGTCTACGCGCTGGCCGAGTACGAACGCGCCCCGCAGGAATGCCATCTCACTTCCGAGCAACTGCACGGCGCGCTGTTCGGCGAGGCCCCGGCGCTGTTCGGCCACGTGGCCGAAGTGGACGGCGAGATCGCCGGATTCACCTTGTGGTTCTTGAACTTCTCCACCTGGCGCGGCACGCATGGGATCTACCTGGAAGACCTGTACGTACGCGAGGAACAGCGCGGTTCGGGCCTCGGCAAGGTACTTCTGGCGACATTGGCCGCGGAGTGCGTGGACAAGGGCTACCACCGGCTGGAGTGGTCGGTGCTCAACTGGAATCCGGCGGTCGGGTTCTACCGGGCGCTGGGCGCGTTGCCGCAGGATGAGTGGTCGGTGTATCGGCTGACGGACGAGCCGTTGAAGGTGCTCGCCAAAGAAGCGTGAGACTCGTGAGTGCCTACGCCGGTTCTAACCGGCATAGGCACTCACGACCTTCTACGGCGTGGGCAACGGCAGCCCGGGCAGGCTTTGATCCGCCGGGACGACACCGTCGACCAGATAGTCGTCGACCACCTTGTCAACGGCCTTGTTGCCGCCAATCCCGTAAATCCCGTGATCGCCTTCCCCGGCAACGGTCAGCAGCCGCGAGTTCTGGAACTCAGCGTGCGCCTTCCGCGCGCCTTCGATCGGCGTGGCCGGGTCGTGTTCGGACTGCACGATCACCACCGGCGGCACGCCCTTGCCGTCCAGCACCGGCATCGGCCGCGGCTGGCCCGGCCAGAAGGCGCAGACCTGGAGCCCCATCCACAGCGAACTGTGCAGCGTCACGCCCTGGTCGAGGTATTTCTGCGACCGGTGGATCATCGACTGGCGGTTGCCCGTCCACGGCCCGTCATTGCACAAGGTGGTGATCAGCGTCGCCGCCATGGCGTCATCGGAACCGGCCGTCGTGTCCAGCGGACCGGCGTTCTTCTTCTCCGACAATGTCTTGCCGAGCGCCGCGCGGGCGTCGTCCTTGGCTTGCGCGGAGGACCGCGCGTCGGTCAGCGTCTTGACCTTGACCAGCGTCGCGGCGATCAGCGGGAACTGGCTCTTGGCCTTGAGCGCGCCGACGAGGAACGAGTCCAGCGCGACCGCGCCGATCTTCTTGCCGTTCGGCTCGACCGGCTCGCGGGTCAGCGCGTACCGGACGCTCTCGTAGGTTTGCCGGGCCGCCTCTCCGGTCGTGCCGAAGTGGTACTTGGCGTCGTAGCGGGCCAGCCACGGCAGGAAGTCCTGCCGCCAGCGGCGTTCGTAGCCCGCCGGCTGGAAGTCGAACGACTGCTGCCAGGTTCCGGTGAACTGGGTCGAGGAGTCCAGCACGAACCGGCCGGTGTGCTGCGGGAACTGCTGGGCGTAATGCGCGCCGAGCCAGGTGCCCGCCGAGTACCCGATCCAGTTGATCTTGTCCCGGCCGAGCAGGGTCCGCAGCAGGTCGAGGTCCCGCACGTTCTGGAAAGTGCTGATCAGCTCCCCCAGCTCGCCCGCGGCCTGGTGGCAAGCGATCGCCGTGTACCGGGTCGCGTCGACGATCTGGTTCAGGTTGCGCGGATCCCGGTTACGCGGGTCGAGATCGGCGCCGGTGCCGAACGCACCGCCGCAGGTGACGTTGGTGCTGCGGCCGGTGCCCCGGGTGTCGATGCCGATGATCTCCTGGTGCTGCCGCAGCTTTTCCTGGCCGCGCAGCGTGACCGGGAACCAGCGCCCGGCGCCGCCGGGGCCGCCCGGGTTGGTGAGCACCGACGCCGTGGTGGTGCCGGTGGACTTGAGCCTGCTGATCGCGATGGTCAGCTCCTGCCCGTCGTCCGGACGGTCCCAGTCCCGGGGCGTGCGGTAGCTGGAGCATTCGAGCCCCGAGATGTCGGTGCCCGGTGGCAGATCGGCCAGCTCGCCCGGGGCGCAGGCGTGCCAGTCCAGCGTTTGAGCGGCGTAGCGGGCCGGGCTCTCGGCGGTGTCCGCCGCTGCCGGTATCGCTCCGGCGAGCAGCCCGCACAGGGCCGCGGTGCTGGTCACGACGAGACGCAGTCTCCTCATGGGTTCCCCTCTTCGGAATTCGGATGAATTCGGTTGCGCAGTACCGATTCCATCGCCAGAGAGGGGTCACGACCAGTGTCGCCGCGTCACCTGCCCGCTATGACGTGACGTCACGGTCGCTCAATCCTGTTCGCGGCGCTCCCGCTCGGCCCGCCGTCCCGCGAGCCCGCCGCGTTCGGCCGCCTCTTCCTCGGTCTCGTCGTCGTGCATTCCGAGCGCCCACGCCCGCGACGGACGGCGGAACAGCAGCACCAGCGCCGCCAGCCCGAACAGCCCGATCGGCACGCCCCACAGCGGCTGTCCGGACGGCCCGAGCAGGTACCAGCCGACCCCGATCACCAGCAGCGCCACGACGACGCCGGGCGAACGCGCCCACGTCTGCCCGAGCAGCAGCCCGACCGACGCGGCGAGGAAGATCAGCGCGAGCACCGCGTAGGTGCCGAATTCGGCCCACACGTTGTTGCCCGGGATCGGCGGGTTCTGCAGCCCGTGCACCAGCAGCACCACGCCGAAGACCAGCAGGCCCAGCCCGGGCAGCCCGGTCAGGACGCCGGCGAGGCGGACCTCGAGCGGGGTGGGCGGCGGGTTCTCGGGATGCGACACGGGCGCGGCCCTTTCAGCTGCTGTGCGGAACTTCGCGGGGACTTCCGGGCGGGGGCACAGCCACCCGACCAGCGCGAGTCACCGTGCGTGAGCACTACCGATCGTATGCCACCCGGTCGGCCGTTTTCCGGGGCGGCGGTCGAAGAGAAAATCAAGGCAGTCGTCGATGAGCGGGCGGTCGGCCCGGGTGCACTTGTCACGACGCGCGGAGTTTCGCCGTCTGCAGAGGAGGACCGCCCGCCACAGGGTCGCCAAGGTCACCGAGCCGGGACGGCGCGCGCGAGCGGCTGAGCTTCGCGTCACCATGTGGCGCTGGAGGTACGTCCGCCGGGCGGAAAGCACTTACCCTGCGGTAGTGCGCGCCATCCTCGTCGTGAACCCCCAGGCCACCTCGACCACCGCGGGTGGCCGGGACGTGCTGGCGCACGCGCTGGCCAGCCAGGTGAAGCTGGACGTCGTCGAAACCGACTACCGCGGGCACGCGCTCGCGGTGGCCCGTTCGGCGGCCCGCGACGGCTACGACCTGGTGGTGGCGCACGGCGGCGACGGCACGGTCAACGAGGTCGTCAACGGCCTGCTCGCCGATTCCGCGGGTGCTCCCGGACGCTCCGGGTCCGTCCCGATGCTCGGCGTCGTGCCCGGCGGCTCGGCCAACGTTTTCGCGCGCGCGGCCGGACTGCCCGCCGATCCGGTCGAGGCGACCCACCAGTTGCTCACCGCGCTGGAAACCGAACGGACCCGGCGGATCGGCCTCGGACTGGCCGACGGGCACTGGTTCACCTTCAACGCGGGGCTCGGCTGGGACGCCGACGTCGTGGGCCGCGTCGCGAAACGGCGCGGCAAGCAAACCAGCGCGAGCCTCTATCTGCGGGCCGCCGTCCGCTCCTACTTCCGGCCTCCGCTCGGACGGCCGGCCCTGACCGTCCGGATCCCGGGCGAGGAACCGGCCGAGGCGGTGACGGCGTTCGTGTCGAACACCGATCCGTGGACTTACCTCGGGGAACGCCCGGTCCACCTCAACTCCGGCTGCTCGTTCGAGACCGGATTGGGTCTGTTCGCGTTGAACGGTCTGCGATTGCCCACCGTGTTCACGCATGTACGGCAAGCTCTCCTCACGGAGAGCGATCAGCACGGCCGCCGTCTGCTCCGCCGCGACGATGTGCCTCTCATCCGCATCGACGCAGCTGAACCGGTCAACTTCCAGGTCGACGGGGACCTCGTCGGGCAACGCACCCGGGTCGAGTTCCAGAGCGTTCCGGATGCACTCACCGTAGTCGGATAGCCGAGTGACCACTGATCGCCCGCGGCAAAGTGCGCCTTGCCGCTCGGCGACGCAAACCCTCCGTTCACCGCACCGGCCTTCCGGCGAGCGGACCTTTTCAGAACGAAACCGCAGGTCAGAGGCATAGCTCGGCCGGGTGAGCTGACTCACCGATCTTGGCGAAACCCTTGTCGAACGCGGTGCTTCGTGAAAGCATTCACAAGCACCCAAAAACACGACCGCCACTACTGTGGCGCGGCCCTCCCGCGTCACTGTGAAGGAGCTCACGAACATGGACTGGCGCCACGACGCGGCCTGCCGAGACGAGGACCCCGAGCTGTTCTTCCCGGTGGGAACCAGCGGTCCGGCTCTGTTGCAGGTCTCCGAGGCGAAGGCCGTGTGCCACCGCTGCCCCGCAGCTTCCGACTGTCTGGCCTGGGCTTTGGCCAGCGGCCAGGACGCCGGCGTCTGGGGCGGAATGAGCGAAGACGAGCGACGCGCGCTCAAGCGCCGCCGTACGCACATCGGCACGCGTACCACCGCCTGAGTCTTACGACTCAGCTGCAGCACCCAGAATCGCAAGCACCACCACTTCGGACCGGACTTTCGCCCGGCGGGCATTCGCGTGCCCGTGCCGCACATGGCGACACATACCCGGTTCGAGCGTAACAACCGAGGACGGCCACCCCGCATCCGGGTGCCGCCTCACCCAGGACTATCCAAGTCCTCCCGCGGAACGTTGAACGGGCCGGTACCGCCGAGCTTCACGGGTACCGGCCCTTCAACGCGTCTGGGGTCCGATGTGGACACTTCACGCCTCGAGAGCCCAGCGCACATAACGCATCTTGGGCGTGAACCCGGCGCGCGCGAAAACTCCGGGAGCCCCGGCCTCGCTCGCTGAATCGACGACGAGGCTGGCTTGGTCGTACCCGTGCTCGGCGGCGGCCCGCAGCGCACACCCGATCGCCGCCGTGGCGAGCCCGCGGTTCCGGTAACCGGGAACCGTGCCGATCACCATGAGATGCGCGTCGCGAATGCCGGTCGTCTCGGTGTCGGCCGCCCAGGACAGGGTCAGCACGAGGCTCACCGGAGCGCCGGTTGCCTTGTCCCGCAGCAGAAAACTGATCTCGGGCTGGAGGGTGTGGCTGGCGAATTTGTTCTGCCACGCGTCCGCGGGCAGCGGCGGCGCGTTCCAATGATCCACAAAGGACTCGTTGCGGACGAGCCGGAACTCGTCGGCGTTCTCCGCCGACCACCGCTCGGCCTGAAACTCGCCGGGCACCGGCGCGACCGCGCCGCCCAGCGGATGTTCCATCCGCTGGAAATACCGGACCGGCGCGAACCCTTGCGAGCGAAGGAGTTCCGGCACGCCCTCGATGTGTTCGGCTTTGTGGACGTCCACAAAGAGCCTCAGCTCCGGGTGGTGCGCCGCGTGCACCGTTCTCGCCGCTTCGATTCCGGCTTTCACGAGCGTGGTGCCGATTCCGCGACGGCGGCAGGCCGGATGCACCCCGCCGTCGAGAAACACCCGGTCGACCTCGTCCGCGAACTGCTTGTAGCGGATTTTCAGGTAGCCGACCATGCGCTCGCCGTCGAACGCGGCGAGGCTCGCGCGTTCGAGATCGGCGTACGGATCAATCAGCTCCTGGAGAGTGTCCTCCGCGGTGTAGTACTCGCCGATCCGGTCGACCGCCTCGATGGCGTTGAGCAGATCGGCCGAGGACTGGGCGTCCGCTTTCGTGAGCGGCCGCCACGTGAGGTCAGACATGCGCCCGGACAGTAATCCGGCGCGACCAGGCTGTCGCCGGGTTTTCTAGAGCCGCCGCGACAACGGAATCCGCAGCGCCGCTTCCGTGCCCGGTACCCGGTTGCCCGCCTCGTCGGTCCGGACCTGGCGCAGCGAAAGCGACCCGCGCAGTTCCGATTCGACCAGCGTCCGCACGATCTGCAGGCCGAGGCCGTCGCTGCGCTCCAGCGAGAACCCGGACGGCAGGCCGCGGCCGTTGTCGCGGATCAGGATGTCCAGCCAGCGCGCCGACCGCTCCACGATCAGCTCGACCTTGCCGGGCCGGCCCTGCGGGAACGCGTGCTCGATCGCGTTCTGAACCAGTTCGGCCAGCACCATCACCAGCGGCGTCGCGATCTCGGCCACGACCACGCCGAACGAGCCCTTGCGGGTCATGCCGACCTGCGATTCCGCGGTGGCGACCTCGCCGACCATCGGCAGCACGTTGTCGAGCAGCTTGTCCAGGTCCACGCGCTCGTCGACGGAGATCGACAGCGCCTCGTGCACCATCGCGATCGACGACACCCGCCGCACCGATTCGCCCAGCGCCAGCCGGGCCTCCTCGCTCGTGGTGCGCCGCGACTGCAGCCGCAGCAGCGCGGCGACGGTCTGCAGGTTGTTCTTCACGCGGTGGTGGATCTCGCGGATCGTGGCGTCCTTCGACATCAGCGCGCGATCCCGGCGCTTGACCTCGGTGACGTCGCGGACCAGCACCAACGCGCCCGCGGGCTGCCCGGCCGGGCGCAGCGGCAGCGCACGGAACAGCACGACCGCGCCGCGCTTCGAGTCGGCCTCGGTGCGGGTGGACGGCTTGCCGTCGAGGGCCTCGATGATCCGGTGCGAGACCTCGGTGGCGTCGAACGGATCGCGGATCAGCGACCGGGTGAGCGGGGCCAGCCGCTGCCCGACGAGGTCCGATTCGTGGCCCATCCGGTGGTAGGCGGACAGGCCGTTGGGGCTGGCGAACACGACGGTGCCGGCCTGGTCGAGCCGGACGAGACCGTCGCCGACGCGCGGGCTGGTGTGCGTGTCGGTCTGGTTGCCGCCGGCGGGCGGGAAGGTGCCGTCCACGATCATCTGGCACAGGTCGCCCGCGCTGCCGAGGTAGGCGATCTCCAGCGGGCTCGGCACGCGCGGCGCGGCGAGGTTGGTCTCGCGGCTCAGCACGGCGATCACCTCGCCGCCGAAGCTCACCGGCACCGCTTCGCGGCGCATCGGCAGGTCGCGGTACCAGTGCGGGTCTTCCTCGCGGCAGATCTTGACCTCGCGCATGGCCTTGGCCAGCTGCGGATGCTCGTCCACGGTGAACCGCGTGCCGACGACGTCCTCGGGATGCGCGGTGGGCGCGGTGGTCGGCCGGGCGTGCGCGACGCACACGAAATCGCCGCCGTCGGGCTGGTGCTCGGCGGAAACCGGAACCCAGAGCAGGAAGTCGGCGAACGAAAGGTCGGCCAGCAGCTGCCACTCCGCGACGACGGTCTGCAGGTGGTCGGCCGCTTCGCCGGGCAGGCCGGTGTTCTCGGCGAGCAGGTCGGAAAGGGTCGACACGGCTACCGGCCGCCCTCGGATGCGGTGAGTTCGTTCATGCCTGCGCACCTCCTGAGTCCATCCAACCAGAGCGTACGACGGGTGCCGCCGAGGTGTCTCCGAGCCGCATGCCACACTTGAACGGTTGACCCGTGCCCGGCCGGTGTGTCGAACCCCGCCCCGGGACACTCAGCGCACACCGAGGAGAGAACATGTCGAAGCGCGCCCGCAAGCGTCGCGACCGCAAGAAGAACGGCGCCAACCACGGCAAGAAGCCCAACTCCTGAGTCCTCGCCGGACGTGACACGGCCCCCGCACCGGATCCGGTACGGGGGCCGTTGTCGTGCTGCGGTCAGTCGCGGCTGGTGCGCTGCTCCACGCTGATCTCGGTGCGCTCCACGGTGACGCCGCCCTGCGTGGCGACGGTCTGCCGGATGGAGGCGCGCAGCCTGCTCTTCAGCTCCGCCGGGGCGAGGTCGCCGCCGCATTTGCGGGCGAGCAGATGCTTGAGCTGCTCGTCGATGCCGTACTCCTCGAGGCACGGCGGGCAGTCCTCGATGTGCCTGCGCAGTTCCGCGTCCCGCTCCGGACTGCATTCGCGGTCCAGCAGCAGGTAGATCTCCGCGAGCGCGTCCTCGCAGGGCATCTTCTCCGCGGGCACGTCTTCCGAGCTCATCGTTTCGCCACCTCCTCGCGGTTCCCCCGGATGAAGCCGCGCTCGCGCGCGACGTCGGCCAGCAGGTCGCGCAGCTGCGCGCGGCCGCGGTGCAGCCTGGACATCACGGTGCCGATCGGAGTGTCCATGATCTCGGCGATCTCCTTGTACGCGAAGCCCTCGACGTCGGCGAGGTAGACCGCGAGCCGGAACTCCTCGGGCAGCTTCTGCAGCGCCGCCTTCACGTCGGTGTCCGGGAGGTTGTCCATCGCCTCGACCTCGGCCGAGCGAAGGCCGCTCGAGGTGTGGCTTTCCGCCCGGGCGATCTGCCAGTCGCTGATCTCGTCCGTGGGCTGCTGCACCGGCTGCCGCTGACGTTTGCGGTAGCCGTTGATGTAGGTGTTGGTGAGGATGCGGTACATCCACGCCTTGAGGTTCGTGCCTGCCTTGAAGGACGCGAACGCCGCGTACGCCTTCAGGTAGGTCTCCTGGACCAGGTCCTCGGCGTCGGACGGGTTGCGGGTCATCCGCATAGCGGCCGCATACAGCTGGTCGAGCAGGGGCATCGCGTCGCGCTCGAAGCGCTCGGCGAGCTCCAGCTCGTCGGCCGCCGTCTCCGGCGCGGAGTTGGGGGTGCTCGGCAAACCGTTCCCTTCCCGTTCGGCGTCGATGCGCGTCTGCGCATACGGCAGCACCGAGTTTACGCGGGGGTTCGGGAAGCCGGTCCCGGGACGGCTCCTCGCGGGACGGGGGATGGCGAGCGTGGTGGTCACGATCGGTGTAACAGAACGCGCCCACCGGGCATTCCCGGCCGCTTTCGTAGACTCCCCCGCATGGCGGGCAAGGGCACTCCGGCGACGGCACTGCTGCAGAAGCAGAAGGTGACGCACACCGTGCACACCTACGACCACGATCCCCGGGCGGAGTCGTTCGGCCTGGAGGCGGTGGAAGCGCTGGGCCTGGAGCCAGGGCGGGTGTTCAAAACGCTGGTCGCGGACGTGGACGGGAAACTCGTCGTCGGCGTGGTGCCCGTCACCGGCCAGCTTGATCTGAAGGCTCTCGCCGCCGCGGCCGGGGGCAAGAAGGCGAAAATGGCCGACCCCGCCGCCGCGCAGCGGGCCACCGGGTACGTCCTCGGCGGAATTTCGCCGCTCGGCCACCGGAGCCGCCTGCCGGTGGTCCTGGACGGCTCAGCGCTGAACTACCCGACGATGTTCTGCTCCGGCGGCCGGCGAGGTCTTGAGGTGGAGCTGGACCCGGCCGAATTGGTGCGGCTGACTGGCGCGGTGGTGGCCGAGATCGCGGCGGGCTAAACGGCTTCCAGAACGAAGAACAGGAAGCACAGGAAGGCTTCCTTGCCTTGCATTTCGTCAGGGAACTTCTCGCGCGCGCCTTCTGCCGGATACGGCTCGCTGACCACTGACGTGCGGAACCCGGCCTTGGTGAATTCGTCGGTCATCGCGTGCAGCGGACGGTGCCAGTACTCGAGCACGCCCTTTTGGCCGTTGAAGGTGTACTCCTCGGACCAGCGTTCGGTGGCGAAGTAGTTGCCCTCGGGGTGGATGAATTTGTAGAGGATCGGGTGGTTGACGGCCAGGATCAGCCGCCCGCCGGGCCGGATGATCCGCCGCAATTCCGCCAGCGGCGCGGTCCAGTCCTCCAGGTAGTGCAGGACCAAGGCCGCGATGACGTCGTCGAACTGCTGGTCGGCGTAAGGCAACGGCTGGCTGAGGTCGGCGACCCGGAGGTCCGCGTCCTCGCCGAGTCGCTGCCTCGTCAGGCGGACCATGGTGGCACTGAAATCGAAGCCGCTCACGTGCGCGCCTCGGTCTCTCAACGAGGCGAACAACGGTCCGGCGCCGCAGCCCGCGTCGAGGATCTTGCGGCCGGTCACGTCGCCAGCGAGGTCGAGAATCGCGGGGCGGGTGTAGTAGGCGTTGATGAGACTGTGCTCGGTTTCGATCGCGTAGTCCTCGCCGAAGGTGTCGTAGTCGTTGGCGAGGGATTCGTCGGAAGCGTTGGCAGTCATGAAATCCACCCTGGCACGGGTGGCCTTTCTCGCGCCGATGTCGCAGTCCGGGGCGGAAGCCAGCGAGCGCACCCCCGCCCTCCACCGGGGGGGCTGCCCTTGCCCAGTCTATCCGCCACCCCTGACTGAAAACCGGGTTCTCCGTCAGTTGCCCACAGACCAGCCAAGCTGTGGATAACCCAGTCGAACAGGCACTGACCTGCAGATACGCCGAGTCGAACTATCCACAGCCCGCCTGGTGGAGCCGCTAGAACGGCGCGGTGAGAAGAACTCGACCAAACCGGGCACAGCCCGATGAGTCAGCAAAACCGACCACACGCGATCCGCAGCAACCGAAACCCGCGAGCAAGGACCTGACGAAAGTGCCGCAGCCCGGCCGGTCACAAACGCGGACACACGACCATCACAGGAGTCGAACCCGCGCCCCCCTGCGGAAACACCGACAGCTGGCCGGTCACAGAAACACGCGAACCACAACAACCAACCCACCGCAGCCAAAACGAGAACCAGCCCCGTCACAGATGCGGCCGGACAACCCGCCCCAACCACTCCGCCGCGGCCCGCGCCACCGCGTCCAGATCGCTCGCCAGCGTATGGTCCCCAGCCACCACCACGATCTCATGGTGCGGCGCGGCCGAAGGCCTCCCGAACGGATCCCGCTCCCCCTGGATCACCAGCGCGGGCACCTCGACCGCGTCCAGTTCCGCCTGCCGCGATTTCTCTGGTTTCCCCGGCGGATGCTCCGGAAAAGCCAAGCACAACACCGCGACCGCCTGCCCCGCCGAAGCCGTCCGGCAGGCGACCCGCGCCCCGGAAGAACGACCGCCGAACACCAGCGGCAAATCGTCGAACCGAGCGGAAACCTCGTCCGCCACGGTCAGCCAAGCCGTATCCAGTTGCTTGGCCGGAGCCGGAGCACGCCGGCCAGCCACCCGGTAAGGCTGTTCCACCAGCGCCACATGCATCCCGGCCGCCTTGGCTGCCTGGGCTACCGCCACGAGGTCCTTCGCTCCGATGCCGCCGCCAGCGCCGTGGCCGAGGAGCAGGACCGCGTCGCCGTCGGGTGCGCAGTGCAGTTCGACCCGGGCGGGCCCGTGTTCGGTGTCGATCTCGAGGGTGGTCATGACAGGTCGAACAGCGAGTCGACGGACTGCTCGGTTTCCGTGCGCCGCAACAATTCCGGACCGTTGTTGCGGACGTTGTTCACCAGGCTCGACACCGGCCGCAGCTCCAGCGATTCCACGAGCGCGGGCGGGGTCGGCACCATCAGTTCGTCCACTTCGGACCGGTCCGGGTCGAGCCAGCCCGCCCAATGGTCACGCGGCACGATCAGCGGCATCCGGTGATGCACGTCGGTGAGCTGGCCTTCGGCGTCCGTCGTGATGATCGAGAAGGTGATCAGCGGCTCGGCGTCCTTGTCGTCCTTGGGACGCCAGCTTTCCCAGATTCCGCCGAAGGCGAGCGAATTCCCGGAGGGATCCGTCATGTAGAACGGCTCCTTCTCCTTGCCCGTGCGCCGCCACTCGAACCAGCCGTCGGCGGGAACCAGGCACCGCCGCGACGCCAGTGCGCGCTTGAACGCGGGCTTTTCCTTCGCGGTTTCCGCGCGGGTGTTGATCATCCGCGAACCCGCCGAAGGATCCTTGGCCCAGAACGGGACCAGGCCCCAGCGCATGATCCGCAGCGAACGCTCCGCCGGTTCGTCTTCCAGGACGAGCCCGTCGGCGTCGCGCGGATGCCGCTGCACCACGGTCACGACGTTCTTGGTCGGCGCGACGTTGTGGTCCGCTCGCGCCCGGCCCTCGGTCAGGTCGACCGCGGCGAACTCCTCGACCAGCTTCGCCGGGTCTTTCGTCGCGGCGTAACGGCCGCACATGCCAACCTCCTCGGGGGTCCCTCGGGCGCCATCGTCGCACGCAAACCGGGCCCGGCGCGACCGGCATGGGATCATTCGACCAGGCAAAGGGCGACCGGGAGGACGTGGGCGGCTTGGGGCGAGGCGACTGGAGGCGGCTGGACGAATCCGACGTGCGGGTGCGTCCCGGCAAGGGCACCAGGCCACGCAGCAAGCGCAGGCCCGAGCACGCCGACGCGGTCACCGCGATGGTGATCGGCAAGGACCGCGGCCGCTGGACGTGCGCGGTCGACGCCGATCCGGACCGCGTCGTGATGGCCATGCGGGCCCGGGAGATGGGCCGCGTTTCGGTGGTCGTCGGGGATATGGTCGCGCTGGTCGGCGACGTCTCCGGACGCCCGGACACGCTCGCCCGGATCGTCCGCGTCGACGAGCGCTCCAGCGTCTTGCGCCGCACCGCCGACGACACCGACCCGTACGAGCGCGTGGTCGTCGCGAACGCCGCACAACTGCTGATCGTCACGTCGCTGGCCGATCCCCTCCCCCGGCCCGGATTCATCGACCGCTGCCTCGTCGCGTGCTACGCGGGCGGCCTGGAACCCGTGCTGTGCCTGACGAAAGCCGACCTCGCCAGCCCGGATTCGCTGCTCGCCGGCTACGCGGGCCTGGACGTCCCGGCCATCGTCACCCGGCACGACGAGGAACCCGAAGGCCTGCGCGAACGCCTCGGCGGCCGGATCACCGCCCTCGTCGGGCACTCCGGAGTCGGCAAGTCGACATTGGTCAACCGGCTCGTGCCCGCCGCCGAACTGGCGACCGGCGACGTCAGCTCGGTCGGCAAGGGGCGGCACACCTCGGTGGCCGCGGTCGCGTTGCCGCTGGCCGGCGGAGGCTGGGTGGTCGACACCCCCGGCGTCCGTTCGTTCGGGCTCGCGCACGTGACCGCGGACGACATCGTCGACGCCTTCGAGGAGTTCGCCGAGGCCGCCGAGGAATGCCCGCCGAACTGCGGCCACCTGGGCCCGCCCGAGGACCCGGACTGCGCGCTGGACGCCGTGGTCGCCGACGGCAGCGCGGGGGCGGACCGGCTGGCGTCGCTGCGCAGGCTGCTGGTGTCGCGAGCGGGCGGCGGCGGGGACCTCCGCACCGAATCGTGACCTGGAGACGGTAACCTCGCGCGGCCGTCACCGATATGCGGGTGGATGCCCGGCAGGGGACGAACCGGGGGAAAATTCCTCCGTCCGGAGGGAACCTTTTCCCGCCGGACGGCGTCACAGAAGCAACCTCGCGGAGTCACCCCGGCAGTGGCCCGCGCGCCGGACCGCAAGGACGCGGCCCTCAAAGCCGACCGGCGACAACGCAGGTGAAAGACCGATTCCTTCCTAGGGGGAGAACCATGCGCAAGACCACGACGTTCGCCGTCGCCGCCGGTGCGGCGCTGGCGCTGGTGCTGACGGGCTGCGGCTCGAGCGCCGAGAACGGCACCGCGGCCCCGGCCGGGCAGTCCAAGGACGGCGGGTCCGGCCTGGCGTCGCCGTTCAGCGACGCGCTGAAGCTGGCCGACGCGGCCAAGCAGGGCACTGAGAAGGCCAAGTCGGCGAAGATGTCGATGGACATGTCCATGGGCGGCCAGTCCATCAAGGCCGAAGGCGCGATGCGCTTCGACGGCGAGAACTCCGCCATGTCGATGACGATGAACACCCCGCAGGGCGCCACCGAGATGCGCTACGTCGACAAGACCCTGTACATGAAGGTCCCGGCCGAGCAGTCCAAGCAGTTCGGCACCGACAAGCCGTGGCTGAAGATCTCGCCGGACGCCAAGGACCCGATGTCGCAGTCGTTCAGCAAGGCGATGGCGCAGTCGACCCAGCAGAGCGACCCGACGCAGATCCTCGACCAGGTCTCCAAGACCGGCCAGATCACCGGGGCCGACCAGGTCGAGCTGAACGGCGAGAAGGTCAACCACTACAAGGTGGTGCTGGACGTCAGCAAGTCCATCGAGACCTACGCGAAGGGCCAGCCCGCCGAGGTCCAGGAGCAGATGAAGAAGATGCTCGCGGGCAAGAACATCAAGATCCCGGCCGAGATCTGGATCGACAAGGACCAGCTTCCGCTGCAGGTCACGATGGACCAGTCCGAGATGATGAAGCAGCTCGGCGCCCCGAGCTCCGCGGGCGGCGGCAAGGTCACCGTCAAGTACACCGACTGGGGCCAGCCGGTCGACGTGGCCGCGCCGGCCGCCGACCAGGTCACCGACTTCGGCGAGATCATGAAGAAGATGGGGCGCTGATCCCCTCCGCTTTTCGCGGGCCCCGAGCCACTCCGGCTCGGGGCCCGTTTTTTGTGCGCTACTGCCGGTAGCACGCGTTCCCCCGAACGGGTCGGCCCCGCGCGCTGTGCTTGGCTTGAGGCACTTAACGGCCGGTCAGAGAGGGTTTTTCGGATGCGCAGGACGGCCGTCGCGGGTGTCGCCGCGCTGCTGGCGATCGCCTCGGCGGGATGTTCCAGCACTCCGGAGCCGCAGCGCTTCACCGACGCCCGCACGCTCGCGGACGCCGCCTCCGCCGCGACCCTGGCCGGCCACACCGCGAAGTTCACCGCTGACGTCACCACCGGCACCCTCGTGTCTCACGGGAAGGGCCAGGCGAGATTCGACCGCGCCGGAACGGCTCTGGCGATGACGACGGACTACGTCGGCGAACCGCTCGAACTGCGCCTGGTCGACAAGACGCTGTACGCGAAGGTCCCGGAAAGCGCGCGGGACCAGGTCAGCGACCACAAAGCGTGGGTGAAGGTGTCGCCGGACGGCGCTGATCCGCTTTCGCAGGTGTTGGGCGGCAGCTTGGCGCAGCTGGCCGAGCAGAACGACCCGGCGCGCACCCTGGCGCAGGTCCGCACGGCCGGGACAGTGGCCTCCAGCGAGGAAACCACCCTCGACGGAGCCTCGGCCGAGCACTATCACCTGACCGTCGACCTGGCGAAACTCGGCTCCGAACTGCCCGGCGGCCTCCCCGCCGAAGCGCTGGCCCGCCTCGGCGACCGCGCCAAGACGGTCCCGTTCGACCTCTGGCTGGACACACAGCACCGGCCGATGCAGCTGGTCCTGGACCTGACGCCGGTCATGCAGGCCACCGGCCAGACCGGCGTCGCCACGGTCAAAGCGCGCTACACGGACTGGAACTCGCCGGTCACGATCGCCGCCCCCGCCCCGGCTGACATCGGCGTCCTGACCGGCGGCTAGGTCGGCGTCAGCTGAAGTGCCGTGAAGGACGGCTAGAGCAGTTCGAGCAGGAAGGGCAGTTCCTGCAGCGCGTACCAGGCCAGCTCGTGGTCTTCGGCGTCGCCGAGGGTGAATTCGGCGTCCTCGTCGCCGAGATCGGCCGCGTCGATCACCGCCGCGGCGGCGGTCACCGCTTCCTCCGCCTCGGCCGAGTCCACGTGGATCGCCGCGATCTGCGCCTTCGGCACCGGACCCGCGAGACGCACGACAGCGGCGTCCAGGTCCGGGCGCAGCGTCGCGTCTTCGACGTCCACCGAGACGACCGCCCGCCGCGGTTCGCCCTTTTCCTCAGCGGCGATCAGGCGCAGCGAAGCCCGGGCCGCGTCCAGCAAAGCCGCGTATTCCAGTTCCTCGTCGGAACCGCTCGCGTACGCCTCGCGCAGGGCGGGCGTCAGCGCGAAACCGGTGCCGCTGCGAGCGCGGAATTCGCCGTTGGCCTCCAGGTCTCGCAGCATCGCGATCGTCGCGGGCAGATAAACCCTCACCAGTGCGCACCCTTCAGCTCTTCAAGCGCTTCTTCGATCATCCCGCCGAGCAGCCCGACGTCGAACGCGGCCTTGCGGTCGCCGTTGAGTCCGAAGTAGACACCGCCGTGGTAGGAGGTGACCCCGATCGCCAGCGCCTGCGTGCGCATCAGCGGCATCACCGGGAACATCTCCACCAGTCTCGCCTCTCCCGCGTACATCGGCACCTGCGGCCCCGGCGAATTCGTGATCATCAGGTTGAAAATCCGCCCGGACAGCGATCCGCCGGCCCTGGCGCCGAGCGAATGCAGCGTCGCCGGCGCGAACCCGCTCACCTTCAGCAACCCGCGCGCGGCCACCGATCTTCCCGAATTCAGGTGTTCGGCCATCGCGTGGCCGATGTGCTGCAGCCGCAGCACCGCGCTCGGCTCGCCGACCGGCAGGTCGATCAGGTACGCCGCGACCTGGTTGCCGACCAGCGCGGGCGTGGCGAACTCGGCGGTTTCGGCGTCAGTGACCGCCATCGGCACGAGCGCACGCACGGTCTCGGTCGGCGTGAGGTTTTCCCCGCGGGAGAGCAGCCATTCGCGCAGCGCACCGGTGATCGCGGCCAGGACGACGTCGTTGACCGTGCCGCCGTGGTTCGCGCGGATCTTGCGGAAATCCTCCAGCCGCGTGCGCACGACCGAGAACACGCGGCCGCCGGACACCCGGACGTTCAATGGCCCAGGCGGAGCGGGCCGCGTGATCGTCGCCGCGACGCCACCGAGCGTCTCCACGGCTTTGCTCACCGTGGTCACCGCGTCGCCCGCGATCGAGCGCACGTTTTCGATCAGCTCGCCGGGGCGCTGCACGGTCTCGCTCATCGCGTCGAGGACCAGTTGCGTGCGGCTCGGCTCGCGCCGCGGCGTCCACATGTCCTCGAACGGCTCGGGCGGTTCGGGGGTCTCGTCGAGGATCAACTGGCCAAGGTCGATCGTGCCGACACCGTCCACAACGGACTGGTGCGTTTTCGTCACCATCGCGACCCTGTCGCCGGCCAACCCCTCGACGAAATAGGCCTCCCACAACGGGCGTTCCGGCGCGAGCCTGCGCGACATCAGCCGCGCGACCAGGTCGAACAGCTGGTCGTCGGTGCCCGGCTGGGGCAGCGCGGAGCGGCGGACGTGGTAGTTCAGGTCGAAGTCGACGTCGTCCACCCACACCGGGCGCGCGAGGTGCCCCGGCACGGAGAGCACGCGCTGGCGGTAGCGGGGCAGGAACGCCAGCCGCGCGCCGACGAGGTCGAGCACCTGCTCGTAGGTGAATCCGGACGACGGCCGTTCGAAGATCGCCACGCCCCCGACGTGCATCGGCGTCGTCTGGTCCTCGACGTACAGGAACGAGGCGTCCAGCGCGGACAGGCGGTCGGGCATGAGCCGATCCTTACACAATGCGAGACTGGCCGGTGTGGGTGATGAGCTGGCTGGTTCGCCGAAAGACCGCTTCCTGACCGTTTACGGGCGCAAGCCCGTGCTGGAGGCGCTGGGCGATCCGGACCTGCGCGTGGACAAGGTGATCCTCGCAGACACCGCGCGCGGCCCCGCCGCCGCGGAGATCCAGCGCGCCGCGAAGGCCGCTGGGGTGCAGGTGCAGCGAGCGAGCGCGCACCGAGTGAAAGTGCTGGCCGGCAACGGAAAACAGGACCAGGGCGTACTGGCCGACGTCGTCGCGCCGCGCATGCGCGCCCTCGCCGCGGCCCTCGACGACCGCCGCCCGCCCGCGCGGCTGTTGCTCTTGGACGGCATCACCACGCCGGCCAACGTCGGAATGATCCTGCGCACCGCGACGGCCGCTGGGTTATCCGGCGTGATCGTGCCGCGCCGAGGCGTCGCCGCACTGGACCCGATGGTGGTGAAATCCTCGGCGGGCGTTGCCTTCCGGGCACCGGTGCTGCGCTGCGGCTCGGCCCGCGAAGCGGCGGAAATGCTGGTGGAGGCCGGTTACAGCCTGTTCGCACTGGGCGCCTCGGCGGAGACGTCAGTGTTCGACGTGGAGCTGCCGCAACGCTCGGCGTTCGTGCTGGGCGGTGAAACCGAAGGTGTCGGCGAGGCGGTCGCGGAACTGGTGACGGAGTGGGTGTCGATCCCGATGCCCGGCGACGTCGAGTCACTGAACGTCTCCGCGGCTGCCGCCGTGCTGTCGTTCGAACTCGTGCGGCGCGGGATCAACTGAACCTCACCGCCCCAACCGCCGCGCAGTCCTCCTAACCCGTGCGGCCCGGGGTCAACTGAACGTCTCCGCCGCAGCCGCCGTGCTGTCGTTCGAACCCTCCAGCGCGGGGTCAGCTGAACAACGTCGCGAGTTCGTCGAGGGTGTCGGCGATCGTCCGATGGTGCACGCCCACCATGCCCGCGGCGACGGCCCCGCGCACATTCCGCTCGGCGTCGTCCACGAAAACGCACCTGGGTGCCGCCAGCCCGATCCGCTCGGCCGCGACAAGGTAAATCTCCCGGCCTGGCTTGGCCACGCCGACCTCGCCGGAGAAGACGAGCGCGTCAAAGTATTGCGCCAGCTCGGTTTTCACCCCCGGCGCGGCTCCCGGCGCGTTCGAGACGAGCGCGGTGCGGGTGCCGTTCGCGCGGGCGTCGCGGAGGTATTCGTAAAGAAGCGCGGCGTCCGGGTCGGTAAGCACTCCGGCGTAGTCGACTAGCAAGCCCTTCAGCACTTCGCCAGCCTATCCGCCCTTTCGGCCGCGCGAGGCCTAAGCGCATCAGGCAGATCCCGTCTGCGTCGTTCTGCCCTTTTCGCCGGATCAGGCACTCTCCGTCCCATCGCGCGGTGGCCGGGCGCACTCATACGCGGGTGGACGTCCATGTTTCGGGAGGGAACTTCAATGACGAACCACAGTCTCCGGCCGCTGTCCGCTGTTCCGGAGACCAAGGGCCGACGAACGCATCGCCGCACCGCGTGGCCGTCTCCGTACGATTTGCCACCAGCTGGGCATCGGTTGCTGCGGCTGACCGATCCGCCTACCGGGCGGCGGCTCGGCCAGCGGCTGAACGCCATTCTCGAAGTCCTCGCCGGGCGGCGGGCGGCCGGGCAGATCCGTCCGCTCGTGAACGAGGCACTGTTTTCCCGGCTCAGCAGCCAGGCGCTGATGCCGGGCATCCGCCACCACGTCGCCGGAGACCTGCGCGTTTGCCGTCCGACCGAGACCGCGTTGGAGACCAGCACGATCATTCATTCCGGACCTCGCGTGCTGGCATTGGCGGCGCGGTTCGAGCGCACGCGGACGGGATGGGTGTGCACGCGGTTTCATGTGCTCGCGCCGCGGAGCGAGGGGGCACCGGCCGGGCGGCCGTCAGTCGCCTGAGTGGGACGCGTGTCCTGATCGGCGGGACAACTGTCCTGTGTTCGCGAAAACCACGAGGGTCTCGGGCATTCCAGCGGGTCACTGCCGCCCAACCCGCTTGACCGGCGATCACAAGTCCACTGTGGACCAAGACGACAGAACGGCAGCACGAGCGATCTCGTGCTGCCGTTCTGCGGTCATACCGTCCACAGTGGACGGGTCAGGGACGCGTCAGCGACGCGGTCCCTTCTTGCCCTTCTTGGACTGCGCCCGCTCGGCGGCCCGGCGTTCCCGCCGGGTGCCGCCGCCCGCGCCGCCCGCTTCCGCGTCGTTCGCGCTGTCCGAATGGGACTCGACGCCGCCGCCCTCGGAGGGGCCGGACATCGTCAGTCCTGATTGGACACCGCCGCCGAGTCCCTTGCCGCGCAAGGCGGACGGGACCGAATCGGAGTCGGTGGCCGGCGGCTGGGGCGGGGCCGGGCGGGCGTGCTTGCCCTCGTCCTCGGCCTGGTTGCCGAAGGAACCCGCCGCGGCGGCGGTCGCGGACGTGACGCCGCCCGGGAGCGCCGACGGTTCCGGCTGCTGCGCGGTTTCCGGCTCGGCGCGCTCGACCTGGAGGTTGAACAGGAAGCCGACGGCCTCCTCCTTCAGCGAGTCGAGCATCGCGCGGAACATGTCGAAGCCCTCGCGCTGGTACTCGATCAGCGGGTCGCGCTGCGCGAGCGCCCGCATCCCGATGCCCTCCTTGAGATAGTCCATCTCGTAGAGGTGCTCGCGCCACTTGCGGTCCAGGACGGTGAGCATGACCTGGCGCTCGAGGCGGCGCATCGAGCCTTCCTCGCCGACCAGTTCGTCGATCTCGGCCTCGCGCTTGGCGTACGCGGCGAGCGCGTCGTCGACCAGTGCCTGAGTGAGGCCTTCAGCGTCGAGGTCGCCGTCCTCGACCAGGTCGTCCCAGTCGAGGCTCACCGGGTACAGCGTCTTCAACGCGGTCCACAGCTGCTCGTGGTCCCAGTCCTCGGCGTAGCCCTGGGACGTCGCGCCCGCGGCGTACGCCTTCACCACGTCGATGATCATGTGCTCGATCTGCTCGCGCAGGTCCTCGCCGCCGAGCACGCGCAGCCGCTCGGCGTAGATCACCTTGCGCTGCTCGTTCATGACCTCGTCGTACTTGAGGACGTTCTTGCGGGTCTCCATGTTGAGCTGCTCGACCTGGGTCTGAGCGCTCTTGATCGCCTTGGAGACCATCTTGTGCTCGATCGGCACGTCGTCCGGCAGCCGCATCGTGGTCATGATGCGTTCGACCAGCACCGCGTTGAACCGGCGCATCAAGTCGTCGCCCAGCGACAGGTAGAAGCGCGATTCGCCGGGGTCGCCCTGTCGTCCGGAACGACCGCGCAGCTGGTTGTCGATGCGCCGCGACTCGTGCCGCTCGGTGCCGAGCACGTAGAGCCCGCCCGCCTCGCGGACGTGGTCGGCTTCGACCCGCGCCTCTTCCTTGATCTCCTCGAGCACCTTCGGCCACGCGGCCTCGTACTCCTCGGAGTGCTCGACCGGGTCGAGGCCGCGCTCGCGCAGCACCTCGTCGGCCATGATGTCCGGGTTGCCGCCGAGCACGATGTCGGTACCGCGGCCCGCCATGTTCGTGGCGACGGTGACCGCGCCCTTGCGGCCGGCGCGCGCGACGATCAGCGCTTCCTTGTTGTGGTACTTCGCGTTCAGCACCTCGTGCGGCACGCCCAGCTTGAGCAGCAGCTTCGACAGGTGCTCGGACTTCTCGACGCTCGTGGTGCCGACCAGCACCGGCTGGCCCTTTTCGTGCCGCTCGGCGATGTCCTCGGCGACGGCCTCGAACTTGGCCTGCTCGTTCTTGTAGATCAGGTCGGCGCGGTCCGCGCGGACCATCGGCCGGTTCGTCGGGATCGGCACCACGCCGAGCTTGTAGGTCTGGTGGAACTCGGCCGCCTCGGTCTCGGCGGTACCGGTCATGCCGGACAGCTTCTTGTAGAGCCGGAAGTAGTTCTGCAGCGTGATCGTGGCGAGCGTCTGGTTCTCCGCCTTGATCTCGACGCCTTCCTTGGCCTCGATCGCCTGGTGCATGCCCTCGTTGTACCGGCGGCCGACGAGGATGCGCCCGGTGAACTCGTCGACGATCATGACCTCGCCGTCGCGGACGATGTAGTCCTTGTCCTTGTGGTAGAGCTCCTTGACCTTGAGCGCGTTGTTCAAGTAGCCGACCAGCGGGGTGTTCGCCGCCTCGTAGAGGTTCTCGATGCCGAGCTGGTCCTCGACGAACCGGACGCCCTTCTCGGTGACCGCGACGGTGCGCTTCCGGACATCGGTCTCGTAGTGGTACTTCGAGTTGATCAGGTTGGCTTTTTCGACCCGCTCGCGCGTGCCCATGGTGGTGGTGTCGATGCCCTGCATCAGCGGCGCGAGCCGGGCGAACTCGACGTACCACCGCGACGACTGGTCCGCCGGGCCGGAGATGATCAGCGGGGTGCGCGCCTCGTCGATGAGGATCGAGTCGACCTCGTCGACGATCGCGAAGTTGTGCCCGCGCTGCACGCACTCGTCGAGCGACCACGTCATGTTGTCGCGCAGGTAGTCGAAGCCGAACTCGTTGTTCGTGCCGTAGGTGACGTCGGCGTTGTAGTGCTTGCGCCGTTCCTGCGGGTCCTGCTCGGCGATGATGACGCCGACCTCGAGACCGAGGAAGCGATGGATGCGGCCCATCCACTCGGCGTCGCGCTTGGCGAGGTAGTCGTTGGTGGTGACGACGTGCACGCCGTCACCGGGGATGGCGTTCAGATACGCCGCGAGGACACAGGTCAGCGTCTTGCCCTCGCCGGTCTTCATCTCGGCGACCTGGCCGAGGTGCAATGCGGCCCCGCCCATGAGCTGGACGTCGTACGGCCGCTGGCCGAGCACCCGGTGCGCCGCTTCCCTGGCGACGGCGAACGCCTCCGGCAGCAGCTCGTCCAGGGATTCGCCCTTGCCGTACCGCTCGCGGAACTCGTCGGTCTTGGCCCGCAGTTCGGCGTCCGACAGGTCCTTCACGTCGTCTTCGAGGGTGTTGATGTGATCGGCGATGTTGCGCAGCCGCTTCACCATCTTGCCCTCGCCCGCGCGGAGCAGGCGGTTCAGCACCATCCGGTCGACCTCACTAGCTGATCATGATCGAGCCCAGGCCGTTCCCGGGCAGTACTCGCCACGGCTGGCGCCCGTGTGCGCCGCCGCCGTCTCCCCCATCGTAGGGAACGCGGACTGGTCCGCGCACGCACGTCATCGCAGAAGGTCACGAGAGGTTTGCACAGGTCCCGACGAAGGTCGTGCCCCGGGCCGCGCTCCGGGCACGCGGACGGCCCGCACGCGTTCGCGTGCGGGCCGCCGTCGAGGTTGTTCCAGGTGGGGTCAGCCCAGCCGGATCACGCCGTAGTCGAAGCCCTTTCGCCGGTAGACGACACTCGGCCGGCCGGCCTCGGAGTCGTTGAACAAGTAGAAGTCGTGGCCGACCAGCTCCATCTCGTAGAGAGCCTGGTCCACCGTCATGGGGTCCGCGTCGTGTTGCTTCTCGCGGACGACGCGGCCGGGCTGATGGCCCAGGTCCTCGTCTTCCCAGCGCCCCTGCCGGGGAATGTCGCCCGCACTCGTCGCCGCGAAACCGTTCGCCATGGATTCGGTCGCGTCGGGTGCGTCCAGGACGGCCGTGCCCATGGCGGGCCCGGCGACGGCATCGGATCCGCCGGCCATCGACGTCGCCTCGGCGACGGATTCAGGACGGCTGCGTCCGTAATGCACGCGCCTGCGGTCGTGTGTCCGCCGGAGCCGGTTTTCCAGCTTGGTGACGGCGGAGTCGAGCGCTGCGTAGAAGTCGGCCGCGCTCGCTTCGGAGCGAACAGCCGGACCGCGGCCCTTCCCGGTGATCTCGACGCGCTGGCAGCTCTTGGCCTGCCTGCGGTTGGGTTCGTGGAAGAGTTCCACTTCGTAGCGGATGACCTTCTTGTCGTAGCGCTCAAGGCGGGCCAGCTTTTCGCTGACAAGCGCCCGGTAATGCTCGGGCACCTCCACGTTGCGGCCCTTAACGACGATGTCCATACACGACCTCCCTCGCTGAGGAAACTGCGAGCTGTTGTGTTCTCACGGCACCGGTACTACAGCGGCTACTACACGGGTTCGGCGGGCTGATAAAGAATTCGCGACCGGATCACGACGTCTCGTGGCGGTAGCGCGAACGCGGACTCAGCGGGCCGCCGGCGCCAGGGACATGGGCTGCACACCTCCCTGCCTGCGGGTTTTGCTGATAGCGGTGCACGTTAGCTTCATCACGCCGTCCGCAACAGCCCCCGAGCCGGGGGATGTCACGATCCGGGAACTCGTCACGGGGCGCAGTGAATCATGCGTGCGCAGCCCGAAACCGCCGCCCGGAAGGCCGAGCGCGCGTGCCCAAGTTTCACGCGGACGGCTCAACCTGACGGCACCTCGGACGCCGAGGGTGACCGGCCCGCCCAGCACAGCCGCCACCTTGGCGAACTGCCCCGTTGCGGGAGTGATTCCGGCCTTGATCCTCATGCCCGGACAACGGGCGACGGCCGTGGGAGGTTCCCTCTTGACATCACTCGTGTAGGTGACACCTGGCAGTAGTGGGCGTTCGAGCGCGAGTTGCCTCCTTGGCGAGAAAGCGGGGAAAGTTTTTCGGGCGGGTGGTTTTTGGAATCGTTCCGTTTTGGCCGCGGCTGGCGCGGGCTGACCGGTTTCCGCGCAACCGGATTTCGGTTTCGGATGGCGCCGGTCTCGGCACTCGGCGGATTCTCGACTGACTGGGCCAGGGCGCGTTCAGGTTTCGGACGGCACCGGGTCTCGTCGCCCGGCGGAATCTCGACGGACAGGGACCAGCACGCGTTCGGGTTCCGGACGGCACCGGACTCGCCGCCCAGCGGAATCTCGACGGACAGGGACCAGCACGCGTTCGGGTTCCGGACGGCACCGGACTCGCCGCCCAGCGGAATCTCGACGGACAGGGCCAGGGCACGTTCGGCGTTCGGACGGCACCGACCCCAGCACTCGGCGGACTGGGCCAGGGCACGTTCGGGTTTCGGACGGCTCCGGGCTCGGCACTCGGCGGGCTCTCGGCGGACAGGGCCAGGACGCGTTCGGGTTTCGGACGTGGAGACAGGCTGCCTTTCAGAGTGGAACCGGCTCCCTTTCAGACTGTCGCCAGCAGGGCGAGCACCGCCACCACTGGCACGCCCGCGTTTTTCAACGCCGTGACGCATGCGGCGGACGTGGCTCCTGTGGTGATCACGTCGTCCACCACCACGACCCGCGCGCCCGGCGGCGGACGGGCGGCCGCGGCGAAGCGGAGCCGTCCTTCCAGGTTGGCCGCTCGTTCCGCCCGGCTCAAGCCGACCGCGTCCCTCCCGCCCGTCAACGCCAGGGCAGGCGCGACATAGCCACCCGTCAGCCGAGCGGCTTCCGAAGCGATCCGCAGGACGTGCGGGCCTCCGCGAACCCGCGAAGCGGTGCGTCGGCTCGGGGCGGGAACCAGGCACCACGGACTGGCGCGAGAACCGCCCGGCGGCAACGTCGTCAGGCCAGCGGCCAGCACTCGGCCCAGAAACGGGGCGACGTCTCGGCGGCGGCGCTCTTTGTAGGCGATCAAGGTCCGCTTGGCGACGCCCGCGTAGCGAGCCAAGGCGTAGGCCGGAGCCAGCGCCGTCAGCGGCGCGCGAAACACCTCAGTGGGGGACCCCCACGCCGTGGAGCATCCGGTGCACACGGCCGCGCCGCGGGTTTCACAGCCGGCGCAGAAGGTCGGCAGGAGCAGGTTCAGCAGAAGTCTCAGCAACATGACCAAGAGTGTGCACCCGACCACCGACAGTTTCGGGCCGTGCGAGCGCCGGAGCCCGAAATCCGCGCCAAGAAACCCGGGAGATCGCCCCGGCGCGCCACGAAAATCCAGGGATCAACCCGGCCCGCCAAGAAAATCCAGGGATCACCCAGGCGCGCCACGAAAGCCCAGGGATCACCCAGGCGCACCACGAAAGCCCAGGGATCACCCAGGCGCACCACGAAAGCCCAGGGATCACCCAGGCGCACCACGAAAGCCCAGGGATCACCCAGGCGCACCACG
>NZ_JBSFNS010000040.1:0-30194 GCF_053587275.1 Amycolatopsis sp. NPDC003676 | reverse complement strand
AAAGCCCAGGGATCACCCCGGATAGAACGGTTCCGCGTTCTGCATCGAGTGCGACTGCGGCCGCCACACCTCGCCCAGTTCGGTCGCCGTCCACAGTCCCCCGGCGTCCGCGACCACGATCGGCTGGCCCGGTGCCGCCGCGACCGCGCGCACCGGGGCGGTGAGGTTCGAACTGTTGTAGGCGTCCATCCGCCGTCCGTCGACCGACAGCCGCTGGACCGGCTGCGAGGGCGAGGACGTCGCGGCGACGAGGGTGTCCGGCGTCGAACCCCAATCCACGTCCAAGACGTCGATCAGCACGCCAGGCTGCAGGACGCGCGGCTCGCGCAAGGTGACCGTGTCGCCGCTGCGCACCACCGACGCCACGACCAGCTGGCCGTTCACCGTCGCGGCCACGCGGGCGCCGTCCCGGGAAAGCCGGAGCACGCCGATCGGCCCGAGTGCCAGCAGGTCGTTCGCGTTGACGCTTTGGCGCAGCCAGCGGCCGTTCGGGTCGAGCACCATCCGCGCGATGATCGAATGGTCGACGACCGTCCACACCTCGTTCGACGGACCGGCTCCGGTCGGGGCGGGCCGCCAGGTCGGGCGGCTCAGCGAACCGCCGCCGAGGTCGACCGTCGGCAGGTCGCGGCCGAGGTCGCCGATGCGCAGCCGGACGCGGTCGCCGTCCTGTTCGACCACCGCGAGCCGTTTGCCGTCGATCGACTGGGCCGCGTTCAGCACCTGGTACTCGCCGTTGCCCGCCGGGCCCGCGATCGGCGCGCCGTCGCTCAGCGAGCGGACGCGGCCGCCGATCGTCATCAGGCCCCGCAGATCCGGGCTCGCGTTGTAGGAGGGCACGTCGCTGCCGCGCCAGTACTCGTGGTCGCGCACAAGCGGCGCGCCGTCGGCGAGCAGCCGGATCCGGGTGGACGTGACGGTCTGCATCGACAGCACGATCTGCGCGGCGATCAGCGACCGGGTTTCCGGGCTGGTCCCGGTGAGCCCGCTCAGCGGGACGGTGAGCGAGCCGTCGTCGTTGTTCTTCACGTTGTTCTCGAGCGAAACCCCGTCGCCGAACAGGTTCTTCACCGCGCCGGTGAGCCCGGCCGACGGGCCCTGCAGGATCAGGTCCATCACCCGGCCCGGCATGCCGGACTGCGGTTTCGCCGGGACGTAGCGCAGGTCTGGCACGAAGGCACCGGAATCGGGCGAGTAGAAGCTCACCGCGACCGGGTTGTAGTTGCCGTCGAACTCGTCGTCGGTCACCAGCAGCACCGGCGGGGGCGGGCTGGAGATCCGCCACTGGCCGTCGGCCTGCTTGTGCACCTGGAAGGTCTGCTCGGCCGGGCCGCTGCCGGGGATGAACGCGGAGTCCGCGCTCAGCGTGCCGAGCACCGAACCGCGCACCGTGACGGTGCGGACGTTCGGATCAGGCGTCGTCGACGACGGAGTGGCCGTGGTGGTCGGGCTGGCAGCGGCGGTGTCGTAGACCGTGCTGAAGGTCTTGTCGATGATCGTGAACGAGCGGTTCGGCCGCCACGCGCCGCGCTGTTTGTCGTCGAGGAACGCCCGCGAGGCCGCGTTGCCGGACCGCGGATCGGCGTTGGCCTTGATGAACAGCCGCACGATGTCGAGGGGTTCGGCGTTGGCGGGCGGTTCCGGCGCGTTGTTGGCCTGCTGCGGTGCCTTTTCCGCGGACACCACGACCGGCAGCGATTCCTGCGGAACGTTCGCGCAGCTCACGAGCACCAGCGCGCAGGCGAGGAGGAGAAGCACTCGCCTCACTGCCCGACCTCCTCCCGGTCCGGGGCCGGATCGGCGAGGATCGCCTCCGGCGCGGGATGCAGTTCGGCGACCGACGACGGCGACAGCGTGATCTCCGAAACGGCGTCCGGCGGCGGCAGCACCAGCGGGCTTTCCGCGATCGGCACGCCCTGGCGGCGCGGCACCTCGAGCCGGAAGCACGCGCCGTGTCCCGGCTCGCCCCACGCGTCGAGGACGCCGCCGTGCAGCCGCGCGTCCTCCTGGCTGATCGCGAGGCCGAGCCCGGTGCCGCCGGTGCGCCGGTTGCGCGACGGGTCGGCGCGCCAGAACCGGTTGAACACCAGCTCCGCTTCCCCGGCCCGCAGCCCGACGCCGTAGTCCCGGACGGTGATCGCGACCGCGGTTTCGTTCACCGCGACCGTCAGCACCACCGGTTTGCCCTCGCTGTGGTCGACGGCGTTGGCCAGCAGATTGCGCAGGATCCGCTCGATCCGGCGCGCGTCCACCTCGGCCGAGGCGTCCTCGTCCGGCAGCACCAGTTCGACCACGCTGCCCGCGGTTCCGGCAAGCACCCGCACCTGCTCGACCGCGCGGGTCGCGATCGGCCGGACGTCGATGTACTCCGCGGACAGCTCTTCGACGCCCGCGTCGAGCCTGCTGATCTCCAGCAGGTCGCCGAGCAATGCCTCAAACCGGTCCAGCTCGTCGACCAGCAGCTCGGTGGAACGGGCGAGCCCGGGCGGGAACTGTTCGCGGGACGCGTGCAGCACGTCGGCGGCCATCCGCACGGTGGTCAGCGGGGTGCGCAGCTCGTGCGACACGTCGGAGGTGAACCGGCGCTGCAGGCCGCCGAATTCCTCGAGCTGGCGGATCTGGTTCTGGATGCTGGCCGCCATGCTGTTGTAGGACACCGCGAGTTTGGCGAGGTCGTCCTCGCCCACTACGGCGAGACGCTGGTCGAGATCGCCGCCCGCGAACTGCTCGGCCGCCGCGACGGCTTGCCGGACCGGTCGCACCACCTGCCGGACGACCAGGTTCGTGATGCCGGCGAGCAACAGCAGCAGCACGATCCCGGCCACGAACAAGGTGTTCTGGACGGTCGACACGGTGGTCTGCTCGCTGGTGAGCGGGAACAGCAGGTACAGCTGCAGCGGACTGGCCCCGGACATCAGCGAGATGCCGACGATCAGGTAGGTGGTCCGCACGCCGTTCTCGTCGACCGTGTGCTCGAGCCGGGCGAGGTGATCGGCCTCGACGAACTGGCGCAGCCGCTCCGGCACCGAGGTGAACGGCCCGACGTACACCGGGTCGGTTTCCGATTGGCCGCGCCCGACGCTGGCCAGCACCGGTTCGAAGGTGCCCGCGGTGGAACCCGCGCGCGACGACGATGTGGTCGAGATCTTCTTGAGCGCGTTCTGCAGGCGCGTGTGCAGCGCGTCCGGGGACTCGCCGCCGATCCCGACCAGCTCGCGCGCGGCGGTGTCGGCGAGCGCCTGGGTCTGCTCGATCGCGGCGCGGCGCTTGGTGTCCAGCAGCCGTTCGGTGATCTGGTTCTGCAGGACCATGCCCAGCACGAACACCACGGCCGAGGACAGCGCCAGCGTCGAGATCGTGACGCGGAACTGCAGCGAGTGCTTCCACAGCTCGTTGAACGCCACCGCGCGGCGGCGAGCGAAAACCACGATCCGGCCGGCGAGCCGGGCCGTGGCGCGGGCGGCGGCGCGAAGCCGCCCCGCGAAACCGGTCATCGCACGATCACGGCGGGCCGGCCTTGTACCCGACTCCGCGCACCGTCAGCACCACCTCAGGGTGCTCCGGGTCCTTCTCCACCTTCGAGCGAAGGCGCTGGACGTGCACGTTCACCAGCCGGGTGTCGGCCGCGTGCCGGTAGCCCCACACCTGCTCCAGCAGCACCTCGCGGGTGAACACCTGGCGCGGCTTGCGGGCCAGCGCCACGAGCAGGTCGAACTCGAGCGGGGTCAGCGGGATCGCCTTGCCCTCCCGGGTGACCTCGTGGCCGGGAACGTCGATCGCGAGGTCGCCGATGGTGAGCGATTCGGCGGGCTCGGCCTCGGTGCGGCGCATCCGGGCGCGCACGCGGGCGACGAGCTCCTTCGGCTTGAACGGCTTGACCACGTAGTCGTCGGCGCCGGACTCGAGCCCGAGCACGATGTCCACGGTGTCGCTCTTGGCGGTGAGCATGACGATGGGCACGCCGGACTCGGCGCGGATCGCCTTGCACACGTCGATGCCGTTCATGCCGGGCAGCATGAGATCGAGCAGGACGAGGTCCGGTTTCAGCTCCCGCAGCGCGGGCAGCGCCCGCGAACCGTCCGCGACGACCGCGGTGTCGAACCCCTCCCCGCGCAGGACGATGGTGAGCATCTCCGCCAGCGCCGGGTCGTCGTCGACCACCAAGACACGTGCCTTCATGACCACATGTTCGCACTACCGCCCGCACTCGCGCGCACGACCCGCGCGTTTGACCACCGGAAAGATCAAGATCACCGGCCCGGTTGGGCCATCCGGCCCCTTCCGGCGTCCGGCCGCGACCGGATTCGCCCGCTCAGCCGAACAGATCGCAGCCGAACGGTTACTGTTGCGCTATGCGGAACCAGGACTCGGGAAACGCAACGGGAAGCGCGGTGCAGTCCGTCGACCGGGCGATCACAGTCCTGGAGCTGCTGGCCCGCAACGGCGAAACCGGCATCACCGAGATCGCGGGCGAACTGGGCGTGCACAAGTCCACCGCGTCCCGGCTGCTGAGCGTGCTGGAGGCGCACGGGCTGGTCGAGCAGCTGGGCGAACGCGGCAAGTACGCGATCGGGTTCGGCGTGGTCCGGCTGGCCGGTGCCGCGACCGGCCGGATGGACCTGGCGAAGCTCGGCAGGCAGACGTGCCAGACGCTCGCCGAGGAACTGGGCGAGACGGTCAACATCGCGATCGCCGACGACGGCGTCGCGATCAACATCAGCCAGGCCCGCGGGTCGGCGGCGATCACCACGCAGAACTGGACCGGGCAGCGCACGCCGCTGCACGCGACTTCCAGCGGCAAGGTGCTGCTCGCCGCGATGGACGACGCCGAGCGCAAGCGGATGCTCGCGCACGAACTGGAGCAGTTCACGCCGCGCACCACGGTCGACCGCGACGAGCTGGCGGCCGAACTGGAGCGCGTCGCCGAAGACGGCTACGCGGCGTCTTTCGAGGAGCTGGAACTGGGCATGCACGCCGTCGCGGTGCCGGTGCGCGGTCCCGGCGGCGACGTCGTCGCGGCAATGAGCGCGTCCGGTCCGTCCTACCGGCTGTCCAAACAGCGGATCCGGCAGATCGTCGCGCCGATGGCCGAGGCGGCGCGGGAGCTTTCCGCTCAGCTTGGCTACTTTTCCGCGTGACCTCCCAGGCCGCGGCGGCTCTCTTGACAGCGCGCCCGCGATCCCGCAATTTGTGAGTTGCAGCAGACGGAACATCGATCTCCATCCGCAACGCGTCCGTTCCCCGGCGGGGGCGTTCCGGCATGCCTGTCTCGTCCCGAGCCGGGCCGTCGCGACGGCCGGCAGGCAGGAGGTACCTCGCGATGGCGGTGCGACCGCGGGTGGTTGTGCTCGGCGCCGGGCTCCTCGGCTGCGCGGTCGCCGATGAGCTGACCGAACGAGGCTGGACGGACGTCACCGTTCTCGAACCGGAACCCGCGATCGCTTCGGCCGGGCCAGGACTCCTGTTCCGCACGCACGCCGACCGCACGGCGTCCGAGTTCGCGAAGTACACCGCGGAGAAGTACAGCGGGCTGACCGTCGACGGCGGCTGGTGTTTCCAGCCCGTCGGGAGCTTGGAACTCGCGACCACGCCGGAGCAGCTTTCCCGGCTGCGGCAACGGCTTGGCTGGGCGACGTCGTCCGGCGTCCGCGGCTACCTGCGCGAACCGGGCGAATGCGCCCAGCTGCACCCGCTGCTCGACCCCGCGAAGGTGCTCGGCGGCCTGCATCTGCCCGGCGACGGGCTCGTCAAGCCTATCCGCGCGGCGCTCGCCCAAGCCCGCCGCGCCAAGGAACGGGGCGCGAAATTCCTTACCGGACAAGAGATTGTCGAGATCGTGCGCACGGCGGGCCGGGTGACCGCGGTGGCGACCGCGACCGACCGGTTCCGCGCCGACGTGGTCGTCTCGTGCGCCGGAGTGCGCGGGCCGCGGTTCGGGCGGCTGGTCGATCTCGCGGTGCCGGTGGTGCCGATCGCCGTCGATCACGCGCGGACCACGCCGCTGGCGCAGCTCGCCGGGGACAACGACCACTTCACCGAGGCGGACAAACCGATCCTGCGCGGTGCCGGGCTGTCGCTGCGCGAGCACGTCGACCGGCTGGGCATCAGCGCGCTCGGCCCGGTCGAGCCGGATGCCGAGTTCGCTCCGGCGGGTTTCGAGGAGTCGTGGACGGCTGCGCTCGGGTTGGTGCCCGCGCTGGCCGACGCGAAGGTCGAGGAGGGCGTCCGGCAGCTGCTCCCGGGTACGCCGGACGGGTTGCCGTTGCTGGGCGAACATCCGGATCTCGACGGGTTCTGGGTCGCCGAGGCGGTGGACTGCGCGTGGTCCGCCGGGGTCGCACGGGAGCTGACGCGCTGGCTCATCGAGGGGCAAGCGCACCTTGACCTGCACTCCGTCGATCTCGCCCGGTTCGATCGGCTGCAGCTCGCTCCCGGTCGCGTCCGGGAGCGGAGTTTGGCGACGGCCGGGCATCAACGACCAGCGACGGAACTGCTGCGGACCTCACCGTGCTACGAGCGCGAAGTCGCGCTGGGCGCGGAGTTTCGCGAGGAAGACGGCTGGGCGCGGCCGCAGCGGTATTCCGACAGCCGTGCGGAGGCCGTCGCGGCTCGGAGCCGGGTGGCGTTGTTCGACCTGACCCCGCGGCGACGGCTGGAGATCACCGGCCGCGGCGCGCTGCCGTTCCTGCAGACGATGACCACGAACCAGCTCGACCGTCCGCCCGGCTCCGTCACCGACACGTTGCTGCTCGGCGAGGACGGCGGCGTCCGCAGCGATCTCACCGTCGCCCGGCTCGGCGTGGAGCAGTTTCACGTCGCCGCGCGCCACCACCGGGATGTCGCCTGGCTGCGCCGTCATCTGCCCGGCGATGGCTCGGTCCAGCTGCGCGAAACGACCGGCGGGACCTGCAGTCTCGGCCTGTGGGGACCGCTCGCCGAACGGGTGCTGCCCGAACTGTCCACATCGGACTCCCGCGTGTGGCGGACCTACGTCGGCGACGTGCCGGTGACCGTGCTGCGCGGGTCCGAGGTCGGCGAACCCGGCTGGGAGCTGCACACCGGCGCGGACCTCGGCCGGTCGCTGTGGGACGCGCTCTGGTCAGCCGGGCAGCCGCACGGGATCGTGGCGGCCGGCGAGGACGCGCTGCGCAGCCTCCGGATGGAGGAAGGGCACCGAAGCTGTGGCATCGACGTGACCACCGAGCACGACCCGTACGAAGCCGGGCTCGGGTTCGCGGTGCGGATGGACAAGGGCTACTTCCTCGGCCGGGACACGCTTCTCCACCGTTCTCCTTCGACGGTTCGGCGGAAACTGGTGTGCCTGGTCGTCGACAACGCGCATTCCGTCATGCAGGGCCGGGAGCCGGTGTACGTCGACGGCCGCCCGGCGGGATACGTCACGAGCGGCGCGTACGGCTACACCGTCGACAAAAACCTGGCTTATGCCTGGCTTCCCGTCGAGGACGCCCGGCCGCGCACGCCAGTGGAAATCGAACACTTCGGGGAACGGTTCGCGGCGAAGGTGGCCGCGGAACCGTTGAGGAGCACTGAATGACGCATTACGACGTGATCGTGATCGGTCTCGGCGGGATGGGCAGCGCGGCTGCCTACCGGCTGGCGCAGCGGGGCCAGAAGGTGCTCGGGATCGATCAGTTCGCGCCGGTGCACAACCTCGGTTCGAGCCACGGCGGTTCGCGGATCACGCGGCAGGCGTACCTCGAAGGGCCGGATTACGTACCGCTTTTGCTGCGCGCGCACGAGATGTGGGATCAGCTCGAACGCGACTCCGGACGGTCGCTGTTCACCCGCTGCGGCGCGGTGATGGGCGGACCGCCGGAGTCGCGCACGATCACGGGCAGCACGCTTTCCGCCGAGAAATTCGACATCCCGCACGAAATCCTGGACGCGGACGAGATCCGGCACCGGTTCCCCACCATCTCCCCAGCCGAGGACGAGGTGGCGCTGTGGGAACCCGGCGCCGGTTTCGTGTCGCCGGAAGGAAGCGTCGCCGCGCACCTGCGACTCGCCGCGCGCCACGGTGCCGAACTGCACCACGAAGAGCAGGTTTTCACCTGGACCAGCACGGAAAACGGGGTGCGCGTCGGCACCGCTTCGAGCTACTACACCGCGGAGCGGCTCGTGCTGTGCCCCGGCGCGTGGGCTCCCGTGCTGCTCGGCGACCTAGGCGTCGATTTCGAGGTGCGCCGCCAGGTCCAGTACTGGTTCGAACCGGAGGACGTGCGCCCGTTCGTCGACCATCCCGTCTACCTCTGGGAAACCGCCGAAGGCGGCCAGTTCTACGGATTCCCCGCGCACACCGCGCAAGGCGTCAAGGTTGCGATCCACCTTGGCGGCGAGCCGTGCACGGCCGACACGATCGACCGGCGGATCCACGACGACGAGGTACGCGCGGTCGCAGCGGTTGTCGGCTCCCGGATCCCGACGCTCCCGGCGACCTTCCGCCGCGCGGCGACTTGTCTCTACACCAACACCCCGGACGAGCATTTCGTGATCGCCCCGCACCCGAAGCATCCGCGCGCGGTGGTGGCGTGCGGGTTTTCCGGCCACGGCTTCAAATTCGTGCCGGTGGTCGGGGAAATCCTCGCCGACCTGATCGTCGACGGCGCGACTCGGCATCCGATCGCGCTGTTCGATCCGGCGAGGTTCACGCCGTAGCGAAGTAGTGCTCCTCCGCCAGATCCTCAAGCAGGCCAGGGTGTTCCGGCTTCCAGTCGAGCAGTTCACGCGTGCGCGCGGCGGACGTCGGCGCGTCCGACTGCACCATCGGCGCCAGGAACGCGAAGTGCGCCGGGGCTTCCTCCGGGGTGATGGACTTCGCCGGGACACCGAGCCGCGCACCGATCGTCTCGGCGATCTGCCGGAGCGAAAGGCCCTCGTCGCCGACCGCGTGCAGCACGACCCCGGCCGGCGCGCTCTCCAACGCGAGCCGATAGAGCCGGGCCGCGTCGAGCGTGTGCCCGGCGGACCAGCGGTTGGCCCCGTCGCCGACGTAGGGCGAAACCCCGGCCGCGCGGGCGAAACGGATCATGGTCGGGACGAAACCGTGCTTGTCGAGCGAACTGTGCACCGACGGCGGCAGCCGCACGACTGACGACCGGACACCGCGGTCGGCGAGCCCGAGCACGTAGTTTTCCGCGTCCACGCGCGAACCGCCGGGAAGCCGGTCGTCCTCGGTGCCGGTGCGGCCGAGCCCGGCGAACATCAGGGTGCCGGAGGTCGAGACCAGTGGTTTTCCGGTGCCGGCGAGGGTTTCGCCGAGCGCTTTCAGCGCGACGAGATCCGCGTCGACCGCTCCGGCGAACTCGCCGCTGGCCATCAGGTCGTGCTTGAACGCCAAGTGCACGACGCCGTCCGCCTCGGCCGCCGCCGCGCGCAGGCCGTCGAGATCGTCGAGGTCGCCGCGCCGCACCTGCGCGCCGCGTTCGGCGAGCGTCGCGGCGGAGGCGTCCGACCGGGCGAGGCCGACCACCTCGTGTCCGGCGGCGAGCAGTTCGGGGACGAGGGCCGAGCCGACGTGGCCGCTGGCTCCGGTGACGAAAACCCGCATGGGCCTTCCTTTCCATGTTGATGACACCTGGTGCCATCACAGTACGCCTCATGTCATCCGGTGTCATCACCTAGACTGGACGGCATGGGCCGCTGGGAACCGAACGCACGCCAACGCCTGGAGCGGGCCGCGCTCGACCTGTTCACCGAACGCGGCTACGACCAGACGACGGTCGCCGAGATCGCCGAACGCGCCGGTCTCACGAAGCGGACCTTCTTCCGCTATTTCGCCGACAAACGGGAAGTGCTGTTCGGCGGCCAGGAGGAACTGACCCGGCTGTTCTCCGAGGGCATTGCCGGGACGCCAGCGGGCGCGACGCCGTTCGAAGCGGTCGGCGGGGCATTGGATGCCGTCGCGACGGTTTTCACCGGCGAGCGGCTCGCTCTGGCCCGGCAACGGCAGCCGGTCGTGGCGGCGAACAACGACTTGCTCGAACGCGAATTGCTCAAGCGCACCAGGCTCGTCGCAGGCATGCACGACGCGCTCGCCGCGCGCGGAGTCGGCGAACCGACCGTCACAGTCGCGGCCGAATTGGGCTGCCTCGCGTTCGGCACGGCCTTCCACCGATGGATCGAGGAAGGCAATCGGCGGGAGTTCGGTGCGCTGGCGGCCGAGGCGCTCGACGAACTGCGCGCCGCGACTGCGGCCTTGGGTTAAGCGAGCAGCGACTTCGCCAGCGTCGGCAGATCGACGCCAGCCACACCGTCCAGCACATGCCGCGACTCCGCGAGATCAGACACGACGCGCTCGCCGCGCCCGGAGTCACCGAGCCGACCGCGCACATCGCGGCGAAATTGGGCTGCCTCGCATTCGGCACGGCCTTCCACCGATGGATCGAGGAAGGCAACCGACGGGAGTTCGGCGCGCTGGCAGCCGAGGCACTCGACGAACTGCGCGCCGCGACCGCAGCCCTAGGCTAAGCCAGCAGCGACTTCGCCAGCGTCGGCAGATCAACGCCAGCCACACCGTCCAGCACATGCCACGGTGCCAGCCACGACTCCGCAGCCAACTCGTCATACACCGCGGCACAACGCTGCTGCAGCGAATCATCCGACTCGAACGCGTCCCGCGTCCGCGCCGCGTCCGACTCCGCTCGGCGCACTGCCCGCTCGGCAGCGACCTCCGGGCTCACCCGCAGCAGCAGATGCGCGTCCGGGCGCGGCAATCCGAACCGCGTCACCTCGAGGTCCCAAACCCACTGCACCACAGCGCCGTCCGCGTGCTCGCGCAGGCGCGCGGCGGCGTACGCGGCGTTCGAGGCGACGTAGCGATCCAGCAGGACGACGTCGTTGGCCGCGAGCAGTTCGCGGATCTCGTCAGCCGCGCCGCTGCGGTCGAGGGCGTAGAGCAGCGCCATTCCGTACACCGAATCGGCGAGGTCGCCGTGCCCGCGATGCAGCGCTTCGCGCACCAGATCGGCGTGCACGCTCCTGCCGTAACGCGGGAAGGCGAGGCTGCCGACGCTCGCGCCAGCGTCCCTCAGCGCAGCAGTCAGCCCCTCGGACAGCGTGCGCTTGCCCGCGCCGTCCAGACCTTCGATTACGACCAGTCGCCCCACGCCGTCGAAGATACTTGGTGGCTCGCTCAGGCTGCCTCGCGGCGGGCGCGGACGTAGCCGAAGTAACCCACCGGCACCGCGACCAGCAGCCCGGCGAGGCACAGCAGCGGAATCCAGTCGTCGCCGTGCGGCTGCGCCGGCGTGCTTTGGCCGTCTCGCGGCACCACCTCGCTGCGCGGCACGGCCGTAAGGTGGGCGTTGCCGGTGTCGGCGGGCTGCGCCGCGCCCGCGCCCGGAGCCGACACCGGCAACGCCAGGCCCGTGAACGCCACGAGGAGCAGCAAGCGTCCGACGTGCCTTCGGCAACTGGTCGAGGACCGCCGGACCCGCCCGGCAGTGCTCCCCACGTGATTCGGTTTCCCCAAGCCCATGACGCACCTCCCGCCTAGACGTGGCCAGTGGTGGTCACAACGGTGAACCGGTCGATCACTCCGAGCAAGATGCCCGTCCGGCAACGGGGGTGTTCCGGGTCGGCGGTGGAACACGGAACGGTTACCCTTCCGTGGCCAAGCACACCAAACGGGGGCCGGACCCGTAACCGCGCGCTGCTAACGTGAACGTTCCGCGGCATTCACGCCCAGCGCACGGGCGGCGTTGAAGGGACAGCGGTGGCACGAGACGGGGATGGCCCACTGATCATGGAACCTGGCCGGCGCGGCGCGGGTGAACTGCCGCCCGAGCTCGGCGAAGCACTGCGGTCCGGTGAATTCCACCAGGCGCTGCGGCTCGCGATCGCGCATCGCGGCCTGTCACTCGCCCGGCTGCGGGCGCACCTCGCGCTCCGCGGCGTCCACATCGGACAGTCGACGCTGAGCTACTGGCAGCGCGGGCTCCGCCAGCCGGAGGTGCCCAAGGCGCTGCCCGCGGTCCGCGCGCTGGAGTCGGTGCTGCAACTGCCGGCGGACTCGCTGGTGGTGCTGATCGGCCCGCGCACGGCGCGTCCGCGCGGACATCAGGCGGCGGCGTCGTTCCACGACCTGCGCTCGGGCGAGATGGGCGCGATCGTCGAGCAGCTGATGAGCGACCTCGGCGCGCCGCCGACGTCCCGGCAGTCGAATTCCGACCTGGAAATGCTGTCGGTGCACGACCAGATCACCATCGACGAGCAGCAGCACCAGGTCAAATTCCGGACCCGGCTGGTCACCCGCGCGCGGCGGCACGGCCCGGACCGGTACGTGGCCGTCTACAACGGCGACCCCGGCTGCCGGATCGACGACGTCGAGCTGATCACCGCGGAAGGCTGCCGCGTCGGCCGGATCCGCAGGCATCCGGCGCGCGAGACGATGGCGACGGAGCTGCTTTTCGACCGGAAGCTCGCCGAGGGCGAGATCCACGTTTTCTGCTTCGAAATCCACGACAATTCCGCCGTGACGTTCCCCGGGTACTACCGGATGCTTCGCGACCAATGCGCGAGCTATCTGCTGCAATTGCAGTTCGCGCCCACCGCGATGCCCGCCCGGATCACCCGCGAGGTCCGCGCCCGCGACGACGCCCTGCCGGTCGAGGCGGAGGAATTGCCGTGCGACACCGGCGGCGTGACGAGCGGGTATTTCCGCGACACCGGCCCGGGACTGGCCGGCATCGCGGTGGAATGGAACTGACTCAATCGCCGACAGACGCGCCCGGCCCATTCACGGCGTACCGGGCGGCAATGGTGCGGACGGCCTCGTCGACTACCTGAGCGACGCGTTCGGCGCTCACTTTCCAGTCCGGCACCAGGAGTGCCGGCCAGAAGACGTAGTTGGAGATCATGCCCAGGAACTGGGTGGCGGCGAGGTCCGCGTCCTCGATCCGCACCGTTCCCGCCTCGTGCTCAGCCAGCAGGTAGCTGCGCACGGACTCGAAGTAGGGCATTTTCCCCTGCGAGAACTGCGCATGGGCCAGTTCAGGGAACCGCGGCAGCTCCGCGATGACGATCCGGAACAGGTCGGTCATCCGGGCCTGGCCTAGCAGCTCGGCGTAACGGCGACCGATGATGCCGAGCCCGTCGACGACGTTGCCCGCCGGCGGTGGATCCTCCTCGCCGGCGGTCGCCCATGCCTCGGTGACGATTGCGTCGAACAGGGCGGCCTTGCTCGGAAACTGCTTGAACAGGGTGGCCCGCGAGACACCCGAACGGTCCGCGATTCGCGCCAGCGACGTCCGGTCGTAGCCCAATTCGAGGAACAGCGAGGTCGCGGCCGCCACGATCAGCGCGCGCTTCTCCTGGGCGACGCGCTGGTGATACGTCGGTACGACCCTGTCCATGGGCCGAGTCTACGAGGTGAGTGGCTTGACTCACCACTGCCGCCGCCCTAGCGTTGGAGTGGTGAGTCGCCCGGCTCACCACCCACGCACCGAAGGACCATTCGATGTCCCGCTTCGACAACCAGACCGTGCTCGTGACCGGTGGCGCCGGCGGCCAAGGCTCGAGCCACGTGCGCGCCTTTCACGCGGAGGGAGCGAACGTGATGATCGGCGGCATCGACGCGCAACGCGGCGCCGCTCTCGCCGACGAACTCGGACCCCGCGCTCGCTTCGCCCGCCTTGACGTCACCGACGAGAATTCGTGGTCCGCCGCCGTGCTAGCCGCCGAGAGCGCCTTCGGCGCCTTGAACGTGCTCGTCAACAACGCGGGCGTGCAGAATCCGCCGGCGACAATCGAGAACACGGATCAGGCGACGTGGTCGCGCATCCTCGGCATCAACCTCACCGGGATCTTCCTCGGCATCAAGATCGCGACCCCGGCCCTGCGCCGCGCCGCCGGGGGAGCCATCGTCAACGTCGCCTCGATCATGGGCATGGGCGGCACGGCGCACTACGCGCCGTACGTCGCCAGCAAATGGGCCGTGCGAGGCCTCACCCAAACGGCAGCGCTCGAACTCGGCCGCGACCGCATCCGCGTGAACACCATCCATCCCGGCGTGATCTCGACCCCTTTCATCCACGAACCGGCGGCCGGTGCCACCGCGGCGATCGCCGACTTCTACTCACCCGAGCCGTTCGCCATTCCCCGACTCGGGGAACCGGCCGACGTCACCCGGCTTCTCCTGTTCCTCACGTCATCGGACGCGTCGTTCATCACGGGGTCCGAGTACGTCATCGACGGCGGACTCCTCCTCGGCCCGGCCCTTCCGGCCGAGGCAGCATGAGCGCTCCAGACCCGACCGAGTCCCACCTGCCCAGCCAAATCCGGCGAGCCATCGAGATCACCCCCGCCGCGGCCACCAGAGACCGGATCATCGACATCGCGACGCTGGGCCGCCGCACCGGCAAGCCACACCGCATCGAGATTTTCTTCTACCGAGCAGCGGGCGCCACATACCTGTGCAGCGGCGCCGGCGGTGCCGCGACCGACTGGCATGCGAACCTTCTCGCCAATCCCGACTTCGTCTTCCACCTGAAGAACGGAATCCGCGCGGATCTGCCCGCACGCGCGACGCCGGTCACCGACCCAGCCGAACGTCACGCCGTGCTGGCGGAGATCGTCGCGGACCTCAATCAGCCCCACGATCCCGGCACCATCCGGCCGACTCGGCTCGAAGACTGGGCGGACAGCCGGTTGATGCGCATCAGCTTCCGCCATCGGCCGTGAAGAGCCGCTTTATCCGTCCACCCGCTGCGGCGCGCCCTTGGTGATCCGGACCAGTTCGTCGAACGTCGTCGGGAAGACGGCATTCGGCGTCCCGGCCGCCGCCCACACCTCCGAGTACTGCTGCAACGCCTCGTCAACCACGGTCTCCAGCGGCGCCGGGTGCCCGACCGGCGAGACCCCGCCGATCACCTGCCCAGTCGCCGCGCGCACCTCGTCCGGCTTCGCCCGGCGGATCCGGCCGCGCCCGAGCCGCGCGGCGAGCGCCTCGACGTCCACCCGGTGCGCGCCACTGGTCAAGACCAGCAGCGGGGCGTCGTCGGCCATGAAGACCAGGCTGTTCGCGATCGCACCGACGGTGCAGCCCAGCGCTTCCGCCGCCTCGGCCGCCGTCCGCATGGACTGCGGGAGAGTCCGCGCCTGACCAGCGACGCCTGCCTCATCGAGCGCGTCCTGCACGTTCTGCATTGCCGACATCGGCACACCTCCAGCTGTTCTGTAAACAGAACACTAGACTAGGCCGGGTGTCGACGTCACCCGCCCCGGACGGCCGCGCCCTCGCCGCGGCGGTCGGTACCCGCATCCGAACGCTGCGCACCCGCGCGGGCGTCGGCCTGACCACGCTCGCCGCCGACAGCGGCCTCGGCAAGGGAACACTGTCGGAACTGGAAAACGGCCGCCGGAACCCGACGCTGGACACGCTGTTCGCCATCGCCACCGCGTTGTCGATCCCGTTGAGCGACTTGCTTTTCGGCGACGACGGCGTGGCTGAGGCGCACGGCGACAGCGTGGCCGCGACCCTGCTGGGCCGATGGGAGGACGCGGAGGGCGTGACCGAGGTTTACCGGCTGACGATCCATGAGCGGGTTCAGGTGTCGCATCCGCACAGCGCCGGGGTGCGGGAAATTCTGACTGTATTGACTGGAGTGGCGGAGGTGGGGCCGGTTTCCGCTCCGGTGACGGTTTCTGCTGCCGGGACACATACGTTTATCGCGGAAACGGATCATGTTTACCGCGGAATCGGCGGACCGGCTACTGCGGTGTTGACGATGCGGTATCCGCGTTAGCGGACGAGGAGTTCCAGAGCAGTCGCCAGTCACCACTCTCCCCTTGTCCAGTCGAGCGCTTCGCTGACCGCAGTACCCCAGCCGTCGGAGAGTCGCTCGATCTCGTCAAGGCTGACCGGCTCCCGCTCGGGCTCGAAGCACACGATCTTGCCTTCGGCAAGCAGTGCTTGCTCCCCATCGCTGATCCGCACATTCGGCTTTTTCATGTCATCAGGAAAGCAGGTACCGGAAGCGAAGCCCTCAAACGTTTCCCAGTGCAGACAAAAGCCGCCCCGAAACGCATTCCGGGGCGGCTTCAGTGTCAGCGATCAGTAACGGTAGTGCTCCGACTTGAACGGGCCCTCCACGTCCACGTCGATGTATTCCGCCTGTTCCTTCGACAGCTTCGTCAGCTCGCCGCCCAGTGCCTCGAGGTGGATTCGCGCGACCTTTTCGTCCAGTTTCTTCGGGAGGCGGTAAACCTCCTTGTCGTACTCCTCGGTCTTGGTGAAGAGTTCGACCTGCGCGATGACCTGGTTCGCGAAGCTGTTCGACATCACGAAGCTCGGGTGCCCGGTCGCGTTGCCGAGGTTCAGCAAACGGCCCTCGGACAGCACCAGAATGCTCTTGCCGTCCGGGAACACCCACTCGTCGACCTGCGGCTTGATGTTCACGCGCCGCACGCCCGGGTACCGAGCGAGGCCTGCCATGTCGAGCTCGTTGTCGAAGTGGCCGATGTTGCCGACGATCGCCTGGTGCTTCATGCGCGCCATGTGCTCGACCATCACCACGTTCTTGTTGCCCGTGGTGGTCACGTAGATGTCGCCCTCGTCCAGCACCGTCTCGAGGCGCTTGACCTCGTAGCCGTCCATCATCGCCTGCAGCGCGCAGATCGGGTCGATCTCGGTGATGATCACCCGGGCGCCCTGGCCGCGCAGCGATTCCGCCGCGCCCTTGCCCACGTCGCCGTAGCCGCAGACCACCGCGACCTTGCCGCCGATCAGGACGTCGGTGCCGCGGTTGATGCCGTCGATCAGCGAGTGCCGGATGCCGTAGCGGTTGTCGAACTTCGACTTCGTCACCGAGTCGTTGACGTTGATCGCCGGGAAAAGCAGCTCGCCCGCGGCCGCCAGCTGGTACAGCCGCAGCACGCCGGTGGTGGTTTCCTCGGTGACGCCCTTGACGCTCTGCCCGATGGCGGTCCACTTGCCCTTGTCCGCGGCGACCGAAGCACGCAGCAGCTCGAGGAAGACCTTCCACTCCTCGGGGTCCTCGTCGTCGGCGGGCGGGACCACGCCGGCCTTCTCGTATTCGGTGCCCTTGTGCACCAGCATGGTGGCGTCGCCGCCGTCGTCGAGGATCATGTTCGGGCCTTCGCCCTCCCACGTGAGCATCCGCTCAGTGCACCACCAGTATTCCTCGAGCGTTTCGCCCTTCCACGCGAACACCGGGACGCCCTTGGGCTCCTCGGCGGTGCCGTGCGGCCCGACGACGACCGCGGCCGCGGCGTGGTCCTGGGTGGAGAAAATGTTGCACGAAGCCCAGCGCACCTCCGCGCCGAGCGCCACCAGCGTCTCGATCAGCACCGCGGTCTGCACGGTCATGTGCAGCGAGCCGGCGATACGCGCGCCGCGCAGCGGGTATACCTCGGAGTATTCGCGACGCAGCGCCATCAGGCCGGGCATCTCGTGCTCGGCGAGCCGGATCTCCTTCCGGCCGAACTCGGCGGCCTCGAGATCGGCGACGGCGAATTCGATGCCGCCCCGGGTGTCGTGCCGCTTGACAACGCTTTCGGGGGTCATAGTGCGGTTCCTCCAAGGTTTGATGGCACCTGAACAGTACCGTTGTCGGCTCGACCCTGACTCGAACGGATGAGGAGAGAATCACCGTGCCCGCCCCGCTCCCCGGCCCTGACACCCGCATCGTCGAAATGAGGGTGTCCGGACTCGTGGGCACGAGCGGCGAGACGCTCCTCGACACGGTCCAGACCGTCGACGTCGCCGGCGACGAACTCGGCCGCGTGGTGCGCCCGGCCGACCGGCTGCGGCGTCCGGCACCCGGTCCGGTGGTGCCCGCGCTCGGCCGGTCGATCCCGCGCACCGTCGAAGGCTACCTGTGGAGCGGCATGACGTCCGGCGGCGTCGCGAAGGCCGCCTGGGCGCTGCTGTTCCCGTTCTCGCTGGCGAACGTCGCGTTCTGGATGCTGCCGCCGGTGCACCGCGCCCGCTGGCTCGGCGGCCTGTGCCGCGGCCTGCTGCGGATCGCCTCGGTGCTGCTCACCATGCTGCTGGTCAGCCAGGTCGCCGCGGCGGTGCTGGACCTCGTCGCGACGCAATGCCTCGCGCCCGGGCGAGCGTGTCTCACCTGGGTGGCCCCGGAACTGCGCAAGGGGCCGCTGCGCATCGGCATCGGCGTGGCGGTGCTCCTGGCCCTGGTCTACGCCCTGCACCGGATCTCGTCCACGAACTGGCGGGTCCGCCCGCCCGAACACCCCGGCCGCAAAGGCGTCCCGATGCGGTTGCGCGCGGATCCGGAAGCGCCCGGAATGTCCGCGACCCACGCCGTCGCCGCGCTTGCCTGCATCTCCTTGCTCTTGCTGGGCGGGCCGTTTCACGTGCCCACGAAAATCCCGGAACTGGTCGGGTGGATCTGCACGCTCGCGCTGGTCCTCGCGGTCCTGATCGGCGGCGCGATCGGCAGCGACACCGGCACCGTCGCGCGCCGAAGCCTGATCACCTTCGCGACCCTGCTGGTCATCTTCGCCGCCGTGCTGGCCAAGCCAGTCGACGACCGGCTCCCCGGCGTCGACAACACTGTCGAAGGCCTCGGCGGTTCGCTGCTCGTAGTCACGCTGCTGTTCGCACTCGCGCTGATCCCGTCGGCGCTGCTGGCCCGCAAAGCCTGGCGCGACCGTCCGCGCCGGCTCCGCCCGTGGCTCGGCGGCTGGGCCGCGGCCCCGGTTCTCGCGCTGGCCGGATTGCTTGGCGGCGGTTTCGGCGCCGGTCTGGCGATCGCCGTCCGAAAACTGCTCCGCACCGAAAAGCTTTCCCTGCCCACGACGTACGACCTGGTCACCGTCCTGTGGGGCGGCGGGCTAGGCCTGATGGCCCTGCTCGCCATCGCCGGGTACGCCATCGGCATCCCGCTGCGCCGCCGCCGACGCGGCATCCCGCCCATCGTCGAACTGATGGAACACGACGAGCAGCAAGAGCAAGACGCCGCCCGGGCCTGGGCCCGGTCTGCCTGGGAACGCCGCCACCTGCACCATCTGGCATTGATCGTCGCGCTGGGCCTGTGCGTCGGCGCGATCACCCTGCTGGTCGTCCGGTTCGGCTTCAACCTGCAGCCCAGTTGGTTCACCACGGTCTCGGCGATCGGCGTATTCGCGCTCGGCGCGCTGGCCGCCGGTCTGCTGCGAGTGGTCTACTCCGCGGCCCGCTCCCCCCAACGCAGCCGACACCTGGGTGCCCTGGCGGACCTCGTTTCCTTCTGGCCACGCGCCGCGCACCCCGGCGTACCGCCTTGCTACGCGCTCAAAGTCGTCCCCGAACTGGCCGACCGGGTCAAGGAACACCTGGCCGAACCCGGCACCCGAGTCGTCCTGTCCGGACTGAACCTGGGCAGCATCCTCACGGTGCTGACCGCCGCCCAGCTGACCGCCGAACTCCCGCCGGACGAACGCGACCGAGTCGGCCTGCTCACCGCCGGCTCGCCGCTGCAGTGGGGCTACCAACGCGCCTTCCCCGCAGTGCTGCCGCAGGATTCGCTGGCCGAACTGTTCGCCTCACTGGACGGCCGCTGGCGCGCCCTGTGCCGGGGAACGGACATCTTCGGCGGCGGCGTAACCACCTGGCGACACCAAACCAGCGGCGGCCACCTGCTCGGCGAGGGCTATCTGCCGGAAGGCAAATGGGGAGCCCTGGAAGCGACCCCGGACGACGCGGGAGTCCTCATCCTGGGCGGCGACCACTGGGTCCCCGACCCGCTGCGCGCCCCCGACGGCCGCAGCCGCTGGGCCCCCGGAGTCCTCAAACACACCGAGTATCTGGCCGATCCGGAGTGGGACAACGCAGTCGCGATGGCCGCGGGACTGGGCCGCCCCAACGGCCGAGCCCGCACCTTGGGCGAACAAGGCTCCCTTTTCGGCGACCTGCCCCGCCCCCGCTGAAAACGCCAGTGCCGGGCTTCTCGAGGGGAGATTCCCTCAAGAAACCCGGCACGGACTTTCAGATCAGTTGGTGCCGCGACGACGCAGCTTCAGCAGCACCAGCAGACCGCCGCCCGCGACGATCAGCACGCCGGCGATCCAGAACAGCCAGGCGTTGTCGAACCCGGTGTTGGCCAGGCCGCCGCCGGTGCCGTTCTGGTTGCCCGCCGGGACCGCGGCCGGGGCGCTGGTCGTGGCGGGAGCGGAGGTCGCGCCTGCCGGGACCGAGGAGGTCGCCGAGGTGCCCGGCGTCGTGGTCGGGGTTTCCGAAGCAGGCTGCGACGGAGTCGTGGTCGGGGTCTCCGAGACCGGCGGCTTGGTCGGCGCAGTCTTGACCCCGCAAGCGAACCACCGGTCGATCTTGGGCTGCGACCCGTCATAGTTGTGCGGCGCGACCAGGTCCGTCCACGGCGCGACCTTCGGAAGCTTCTTCGCGCCCGGCACATAAACCGAGTGGCCGTCGTCGCCGCCCACGACCACGATCGCCTGGACCGTCACGCCTTCGGCGGTCTCGGTGATGGTCAGCGACTTCTCGCCGTTGCCGCCGGTGAACTTGAGGTCACCCTCGTCCAGCTTGCTGCCGCTGACGCCCTCGACCTTGCTGCAGTCGGTGATCTTCGTTCCGGGCACGGGGTTCCCGCGGTGGTCGCCGGTGGTGCAGGCGGACGCGGACGTCGCCGTGCTCAGAAGGGCGAGCCCGGCGACCGCGGCAACGGCGAACCCGGCGCGAATTTTGGTGGGGATGGGCATGGAGTTACTCCTCGAAGGAAAATCCGAACGGGGGAAAGCGCATGCGAAACCACGACCCTCCGTAGGAACCCCGACCACTGTTCGCGCGAATTACCCGCTAGTGATTAACCCGTCAGAGGGAGACGACGCGGAGAGTATCGCACCCGCAGTTGCCCGATCACCCTGGGTTCGAGTCGCCGTCCGAACCGAAATCCGCGAGTTGCGCGCCCGTGACCACACACGCGAAACGGCCCGTCGCCCACACTGGGCGACGGGCCGCTGAGCAGCTAAAACAGGTCAGTCGGCGACCGGCGGTGCGGACTCGGAAACCGCGCCTCCCTGCTCGACGCCCGACTGCCGCTTCCCGAGCAGCGAATGCCGCCGGCTGTAGGCGAAGTAGATGACCACGCCGATGACCATCCAGACGACGAACCGCAGCCAGGTCAGCACGGTCAGGTTCAGCATCAGCCACAGGCACGCCAGGATCGCCAGCGGCGCGATGACCCACACGGCGGGCACGCGGAAGGCGCGCGTCAGGTCCGGGCGGGTCTTGCGCAGCACCAGCACGCCCGCGGACACGAGGATGAACGCGAACAGCGTGCCGACGTTGACCATTTCCTCGAGCTTGTCGGCCGGGAAGAACGTCGCGCCCGCCGCGACCAGCGCGCCGACCACGATTGTCGCGCGCTTCGGCGTTCCGCGGTCGCTCGTCTTGGCCAGCGACCGCGGCATGAGGCCGTCGCGGGACATCGCGAAGATGATCCGCACCTGGCCGAGCATCAGGACCATGACGACCGTGGTCAGACCGGCCAGCGCGCCGACGGAAATGATGTTCGCGGCCCAGTCGACGCCGTTCGCGGAGAACGCGGTGGCGAGCGTCTTGTGGCTGCCGTCGCCCGCCGAGGTCGACAGGTCGGTGTAGGGCACCATGCCGACGACCACGAGCGACACCGCGACGTACAGGACGGTCACGATCGCCAGCGAGCCGAAAATGCCGCGCGGCACGGCCTTCTGCGGGTTGCGGGTCTCCTCCGCGGTGGTCGCGACGATGTCGAACCCGATGAACGCGAAGAACACGATCGACGCGCCGGCCAGCAGGCCGAAGATGCCGAACGAACTGCTGCCGCCGCCCGCGATGAGCGAGAACAGCGACTGGTCGACGCCGCTTTCGCCGGAGCCCGCCGGTTTGCCCTCGGGGACGAACGGCGTGTAGTTGCTCGACTTGATGTAGAAGATGCCGAGAATGACCACGAACAGCACGACGGCGACCTTGATGCCGGTGATCACCATCGAGAACCGCGACGACAGCTTCGTGCCGAGCACCAGCAGCGTCACCAGCGCGGCGACGACGATGAACGCGCCCCAGTCGATCGCGAAACCACCGCCGAGATCGATCGACGTCTTGGTTCCCTTGCCGAAGATGTACTCCAGCACCGTCTGCAGATAAGACGACCAGCCCTTGGCGACCGCGGCGGCGCCGACGGCCAGCTCCAGGATCAGGTCCCAGCCGATGATCCACGCCATGAACTCGCCGAAGGTGGCGTAGGAGAACGTGTACGCGCTGCCCGCGACCGGGACGGTGGAAGCGAATTCGGCGTAGCACAACGCGGCGAGCGCGCAGGCGATCGCCGCGATCACGAACGCGACGGACACCGACGGCCCGGCGAAGTCGCCCGCCGTGCGCGCGGTGAGCGTGAAGATGCCGGCGCCGATGACCACCGCGACGCCGAAGACCGTGAGGTCCCACGCGCTCAGGTTCCTGCGGAGTTTCGTCTCCGGTTCATCGGTGTCCGAAATGGACTGCTCGATTGACTTGGTGCGCCACAACCCAGTGCCGGGCAACGTTGACCTCCTGCGGTGACCTTCGTGGGGACCGGGCGCCACCCTAGCGTGTCAGTTGGGCGCCAGCTGCCCGGACAGTCAGCGCGTCTCGCGGTCGAGGTCCGGTTCCAGGTAAATCAGCGTCGCGACGGGGACCTTCGCGCGCACGCGGGCCTCGGCGTCGTCGATCGCCGTGGCGATCGCGGCGGTGTCGAGACCGGGCACGAGCGCGAGCTTCGCGGCGACGAGGAGCTCGTCCGGGCCGAGGTACTGGGTGCGGATGTGGATGACCCGCTCGACCTTGCCCGCGGCCAGCTCGTCCACGATGGTCGCGAGATCGGTGTCGGTCGCGCCCTCGCCGATCAGCAGGCTCTTCATCTCGATGATCAGGATGACCGCGATGACGCCCAGCAGCGCGCCGATGAAGACCGTGCCGATGCCGTCGAAAACGGGGTTGCCGGTCAGCACCGAAAGCCCGACGCCGAGCAACGCGAACACGAGGCCGAGCAGCGCGCCGGAGTCCTCCAGCAGCACGACCGGCAGTTCGGGCTCCTTGGCCTGGCGGATGAACCGCCACCAGCTCACATTGCCCTTGATCTTGCGCGATTCGCCCATCGCGGTGAGGAAGCTGTAGCCCTCGAGACAGATCGCGACGACCAGAATGACCACCGCGACCACCGGCGTATCCAGCGGCTGCGGCTCAATGATCTTGTGGATGCCCTCGTACAGCGCGAACGCCGCGCCGAGCGTGAAGAGCATGAGCGCGACGATGAACGAGTAGAAGTACCGGTCCCGGCCGTAGCCGAACGGATGCTCCTTGGTGGCGCGCCGTTTCGAGGTCTTCTGCCCGAGCAGCAGCAACCCCTGGTTCGACGTGTCGGCCAGCGAGTGCACCGCCTCCGCCAGCATCGACGACGACCCGGTGACCAGGAAGCCGACGAACTTGGCCACCGCGATCCCGGCATTGGCGGCGAGCGCCGCGATGATCGCCTTGGTTCCCCCGCCAGCTGACACTTCCCGCTCCCCTGCTCCGCGCCCGAATTGCCCGGTGGGAGCCTAGAGCAGCCTTGGCGGCGGGAAGCGCTGGGCTGTCACCCGGCTCGCTCGCCCTCGTAAAGGTATCCGATCAGATACTTTCTCGTGGTATCCTTTCGGATACATACGAGACTCGAGGACGACGATGCATACAGCCGAACTCTTGACGACTGCGCGCAAGGCAGCGGACTTGAGCCAGCAAGAGCTGGCTGAGCGAGCAGGGACGTCGCGTCCGACCCTGTCCGCGTACGAGAGAGGCCGGAAGTCGCCCACTCTGGACACAGTCACCCGACTGCTCGCCGGGGCCGGCTTCACACTCACCCTCGAACCTCAGCTCCTTTTCCATGAACTGACTGCCAACGGCCGTTCGATTTCGGTGCCTACCACCCTCCCCCGGCTGACTCTTGAGAAAGCGTTCGCGACGGTCGTCCTGCCGATCGAACTCAACTGGTCAGAACCGGAGCGTCGCTTCGACCTCAGGACGCGCGCGGACCGTGCCCGGGTCTACGAGATCGTGCTGAGGGAAGGCACCAACGACCACATCGCGGAGTACGTCGACGGCGCGTTGCTGATCGACTTGTGGGACGAATTGGTCCTGCCCCGGAGTGTCCGAGCCGCCTGGTCTCCGCTCGTCGAGAGCATCCGGCCGGTGACCGCAACGTGACCGTGCCGGACGGGCTGACCTCATTCCAGGTGACCGTCGCACAAGCCTTTTTCGAACTGGCGCAGAGCGATGGATTCCTCCTCGCTGGCGGCGCGGCCCTGCTGGCACAACAGTTGACGACCCGGCCAACGCAGGATCTCGACTTCTTCGCAAGCCCCGGACGCGGAGACATACCAGCTGCCCGGGACGCTTTGGAGTCCGCCGCCGAAGCACGTGGCTGGCAGATCACCCGGATCCGCGACACCGCCACCTTTTGCAGGCTGGTGGTGCGCGGACCGGAGAACCTGGTCGTAGATCTAGCGCTCGACGCGGCACCGAGCCGCCCGCCGATGCTGAGCTTTCTGGGGCCGACCTTCGATCGGGAAGAACTCGCGGGGCGAAAGGTGGTCGCGCTTTTCGACCGCGCTGAAGCGCGTGACTTCACCGACGTGTACGCACTGTCCGCCACCTACCCAAAGGACTTGCTGCTGGCCCTTGCCGCTCAGCAGGATCCGGGCTTTGACACCGCGGTGTTCAGGGACATGCTCGCCTCGCTGTCCCGGTTCGGTGACCGCGACCTGCCAATCACGCTCGCCGAGGTCCCCGCACTACGCAGTTTCTTCGCCACCTGGTCCGCAGAACTGACCAGTCAGCTCACAACTCGCAAGTCCCAGCAGTAGCCCGGAACAGCTGCGTCCGCGCCCCGGCCAACGGCCGCACCCGCACCGCCGGATCGGCCGCGGGCAGCCACACCGACTGCCCCCGCCGCAGCTCCACCTGCTCCCCGTCCGAGGCGACCACCAGAAGATCCCCTTCGGTGCACAACAAGATCTGCGGCCCGGCCGAGTCGACCTCCAGCTCGGCGTCGTCACCAGCCGCCCATTCGACCCGCGACAGTTCGAATTCCGGGGCGTCCGTGTGGTACACCGCCATCCGCTGGCCGGCGCATTCTCCGTGCTGCACGGGCATTTCCCCGCACGCGAAGTCGACCACGCGCAGCAGCTCCGGCACGTCCACGTGCTTCGGCGTGAGACCGCAACGCAGGATGTTGTCCGAGTTCGCCAGGATCTCCACCGCGGTGCCGTGCAGGTACAGGTGCAGGTTCCCGGCGGGCAGGTAGATCGCCTCGCCGGCACGCAGGGTCAGGCGGTTGAGCAGCAGCGCGGCGAGCACCCCGGCGTCGCGCGGGTGGGTCTCGCCGAGTTCCAGGATCGTGCGGCATTCGGTCGCGAACTCGCCGTGGTCCTGGACGTGCCGGACGCACGCGTCGAGCACTTCCGGCAGCAACTCGTCCAGCGCGGACTGCGGCAGCGTGATCCAGGTGGTGAACAGAGCCCGCAGGCCCGCCGGATCCGGTTGGGCTTCCAGCAGTCCGGTGTACTTGCCCAGGCCGGGCGTCTCGATCGCCTTCAGCAGCTTGACCGTGCGGTTCGGGTCGCGGAACCCGGCCAGCGCGTGGAACTCCGTCAGCGCGCAGACCAGCTCCGGCTTCGCCGTCGGGTCCGGATAGTTCCGGTTCGCGGCGTCGCGCGGGATGCCCAGCTTCTCCTCGCGGGCGTGGCCTTCCGCGGCCTGCGCGGCGGACGGGTGCGCCTGCATCGACAGCGGTTCTTCCGCGGCGAGGATCTTCAGCAGGAACGGCAGCCGGTTGCCCCAGCGCCGCGCGCAGTCCTCGCCCAGCTGGCCGACCGGATCGGCGTCGACGAGTTCGAGCAGGCTCAGTTCGGCGCCGTCCGGGCCGAGCACGTGCGACGGGTCCCCCGGGTGCGCTCCCATCCACAGCTCGGCCTCGGGGTGCGGCGCCGGCACCGGACGTCCCTGCAGCTGCGGGATGGCCGTTCGCGATCCCCAGGCGTAGGGCCGTACGGCGTTGCGCAACAGCTCCACTGTCAACTCCCAATCCTTCCCGTCGGCACTGGGCCGACGCACGCGGCGGCGGAATCGCCTGCCCGCGTTCCCCCCTGCTCCCTCAGGCGGAGGCCGGTTCGTATCTCCCGGCCCCGCCGATGCTGCCCGCCGCCAGCCCCAGGTACACCGCGGCCAGCTCGAACCGCAGCGCCAGCACCGCGGCGCGGACGATCTCGTCTGCCTCGATCTCCTCGGCAGGCGCGATCAGGTCCGCACCCGGCAGGAACTCCTCGGCTTGGTACCGGGCCGCCTCGGTGGCCGGACCGGTCCGCACCGACAGCAGCAGCACCCGCGTCGCGACTCCACCAGGAGAGTCGTCCGGGTCGGCGAAAATGTCTCGCTCCACGCCGCCTGATTGCGCGACCCGGCGCAACGCCGGGCGGGCGAGCGCCTGCCGGTAGTCCTCGACGTCGCACACCAGCGCGGCGTGCGCGGCGAACGCGTGCGCCGCGTGCTCGCCGACCGCCACCGCGACCGGGTCGAGCCCCCACAGCAGCGGCACCCGGTCCGCGACCCGCAGCGCGAGCGCCTTCGCCGGATTGGCGAACGACTCGCGCGCCAGGTAATCCTTCTCCGCTTCGAGGTCGAGCTGGTCGGCGAGCGCTTGCACGTCCGCGACCAGCAGGCCGAGCGCGTTCGCGGTGAGCAGCCCGGCGGCGAGCCCGCGCGGGAACGCCAGCTCCGGCGGCACCGGCACGCGCGGCGCGAGCAGCACGCCCTTGCCCGCCACCGACGCCGCGACCGGCCCCTCCGCCGGCGCGGACAGCACCACCGACGCGCCGAACCGGGCGGCGCGCTCCAGCGAAGCGGCCAGCTCGCGGTCGCCCGCGTCGTCGGTGTGCGCGAACACCACGTCCAGCGCGCCGATCCAGGCCGGTACCGATTCGGCCACCACGACCGGCACCGGGCAGGACGGCGTGAGCAACGCGGCCAGCAGCCGGGTGAGCGTGCGGCTCACCCCCGGCCGGTCGATGAGCACCAGCGAACGCGGACGCCCGACGTCCAGCCGTTCGCTCAGCTCCAGTTCGGCCGCCGCCTCGGCGGTGGCCCGCACCTGCGCGCCCGCCATCGCGGCAGCACGCAGCAACCCCGCGCGGTCGGCGTCGGCCAGCCGCGCGGAGTCGTCGAGCAGGGAATCGTCAAGCATGGTCAAGCACTGTCGCCTTGGCCGGCCGAGCCGGGCAGCGTCGCCTCGTCGAGCAGCAGCACCGGGATGCCGTCGCGCACCGGGTACACGCGGCCGCATTCCGTGCAGGTCAGCGCGTCCGCCTCGGCGTCGTCCGGCGTGCCGGGACGCAGCGGGGCGTGATCCGGCGACGGGCACGCGAGGATCTCCAGCAGCTGTGCGTCAAGCGTGATGGCCATAGTTCCTCCATACCACGCGTCGTTGGGGTGTTGAGGGCGCCTTCCGGACACAATCCGGCGCCAGCGGGTCAGGCCCGGACAATGGCCAGCACCTCGGCGGTGAGCGCCTCGACCGCGGCGCGGTCGGCGGCCTCCACGTTGAGCCGCAGCAGCGGTTCGGTGTTGGAGGGGCGCAGGTTGAACCACGCGCCGCCGGGCAGCTGCACGGTGAGCCCGTCCAGCTCGTCGATCTCGACGCCGGACTTGCCCGCGTACGCGTCCTTCACCGCGAGCATCCGCGCGACCTGGTCGCTGACCGTCGAATTGATCTCGCCGGACGCCGCGTAGCGCGAGAAGTCCTGGGTGAGCGCGGACAGCGGCCCGTTCTGCTCGCCGAGCGCGGCGAGGACGTGCAGCGCGGCCAGCATGCCGGTGTCGGCGCGCCAGAAGTCGCGGAAGTAGTAGTGCGCGGAGTGCTCGCCGCCGAAAATCGCACCGGTACGGGCCATCTCGGCCTTGATGAAGGAGTGCCCCACGCGCGTGCGCACCGGCTTGCCGCCGTGCTCGGAGACGATCTCCGGCACGCCCTTCGACGTGATCAGGTTGTGGATGACCGTTCCGCCCGGCTCCTTCGCCAGCTCGCGCACCGCGACCAGCGCGGTGATCGCGCTCGGCGACACCGGCTCGCCGCGCTCGTCGACGACGAAGCAGCGGTCCGCGTCGCCGTCGAACGCCAGCCCGGCGTCCGCGCCGACCTCGCGCACCTTGGCCTGCAGGTCGACGATGTTGGCCGGGTCGAGCGGGTTGGCCTCGTGGTTCGGGAAGGTGCCGTCGAGTTCGAAGTACATCGGCACGACGTCGATCGGCAGCCCGTCGAACACCGTCGGGACGGTGTGCCCGCCCATGCCGTTGCCGGCGTCGACCACGACCTTGAGCGGCCGCGAGCCCGACAGGTCGACGAGGTTGCGCAGGTAGGCGGCGTAGTCGCTGAGGACGTCGCGCTCGGAGACGGTGCCGCGCTGGCCGTCGAAGGCGGGGACGCCCTGCTCGACGGTGTCGCGGATCTCGGCGAGGCCGGTGTCCTGCCCGACCGGGGACGCGCCGGCGCGGCACATCTTGATGCCGTTGTACTTCGCGGGGTTGTGGCTGGCGGTGAACATCGCGCCGGGCAGGTTGAGCGAACCGGAGGCGAAGTAGAGCTGATCAGTGCTGGCCAGGCCGATCGACACCACGTCGAGGCCTTGCGAGGTGACCCCGTCGGCGAACGCCTCGGCCAGGCCGGGCGACGAGTCGCGCATGTCGTGGCCGATCACGACGGCTGGCGCCTCGGGCTTGATGAGCAGCGCGAACGCGGCCCCGAAGTCCCGGACGAGGGCGGCGTCCAGCTGCTCGCCGACCACGCCGCGAATGTCGTAGGCCTTCACGATGCCCGAAAGGTCTGGCACGCCTTCTCCCCGCCGCTAGTTCCGTGGCGACGCCAGTCGCGCCGCGGGCGAAAGCCTACCGGGCGGGAGGACGGCTCAGGCGCGCCCCGGGAGGACGCGCAGATGGCCGCGCCTGCCGGAGGGGCCTTCCGGCTCGGGCTGCGCCGCGGGGACGTCGGAGCGACCGGCTTCGCGAACCGCCTCGGCCAGCGCGGTCAGCTCGTCCGCGGACTGCTCCGGAGCGGCGAAAGCCCCCTCGTGGCGGACGACTTCCCAGCCCTTCGGGACGGTCAGCCGCAGCGCGTGGGCCTCGCACAGGTCGTAAGAGTGCGGTTCGGAAGCGGTGGCCAGCGGCCCGACGACCGCGGTCGAGTCCTGGTAGGCATACGTGAGCGTGGCGACAGCGGGTTCGAGGCAACCCGTTCGCGAACATTTCCGTACGCTCCGCACGATCCGAAACGATAGCGCGTCGCCGCAAGCGAGTACCGGCGACACGCGCGTTGCCCTGGCGACCGCATAGACTTGGACGGTGGCGACGGCTCGTGACTACCGACAACGGCAGCGAATGCGAAGGGACCGGCACGGCCGGGGCCTGCGCGGCACGCTCTATCCAGCGACCTTGCCCGCAGCAGCGAGCCGCGCGGAGCGCTTCGACGCACTGGTTCTGGACGCCCTGGAGCCCATCGAAGCCCGCTGGCGACACGAACTGACGAAACTGGACGTCGCGGTGGACGACGTCCCCGAAGTCCGCATGGACGGCCGAGCCCCCGCGGACGGCGTACTGCACGACGGCGCGGTCCCCCTGTCCCGGCTGGTCCCAGCCGGTGTCGACCGGACCGGCCTCCCCACGCGCGCACGGATCGTTCTGTACCGACGCCCCCTGGAAGCCCGCGCCAAGGACCCGTCCGAACTGGCGGATCTCGTGCACGACGTCCTGGTAGAGCAGGTCGCAGGCTACCTAGGCGTAGAACCAGACGTCATCGAAGGCGACTGACCCCTGGCCCGGCCCGTGAGGGCCACCCTCACGAACTTCCGCACGCCGCGCCGCGCCGTGAGGGGCTCCTTCACGGACTTAGCTTCCCTCAAGGGCCCCTTCACGGACCGCCCACCACCCGCCAGAACGCGCCCCAATGCGGCATTGGGTGCATCCCACGCACCCAATGCGGCATTCGGTGCATCTGACGCACCCAACGCCACATTGGGGCGCTAGCCCCAATGTGAAACCGCACCCGGTGCACCGAAGGTTCGAGGCACCCAGCCCCTCCCCCGCACCCCGATATGAAGCGTCCCTGCGGTCTGGGGGTGCTTGTCAAGGCATCTTTCCCGCCTTGACAAGCACC